>DASUIM010000134.1:0-10338 GCA_036279775.1 Fluviicoccus sp.
CCGTAGCTGAACACGGTCCGGCCAATCTCGCCGCGCACGATACCGTGCTGGTCGCAGGCCACTTCCTCGTAACGCTTCATCGCCGAGCCCAGCCGCCGGTGGATTTCGCGGCCGCCGCGCACATCCACTTTCGGGTCGGCATCGGCGTGCATCACCAGCGCGGGGAGGCGGATGCCGGGCAGCCCCCGCCGCACTTCACGCATCAGCCGCCGTATCTGCACAATGCTGTGCACCGGGCAGCGTCCGTAATTGATGTGCGGATTGTCGGCATCGTTGTGTATGAACTCGCGCCGCCAGGCGTTCACCGCCAGCCGTTGCAGCAGCCGGTTCCAGACATGAACTGGTTCCGCGACCGAAGCCTTCCAGGATTTGAAGCGCAGCGGCGCGCTGACGCTGAGGATGGCGGCATAAGCGTCCGGCTGCCGGATCACGCTGGCCAGCGCCAGCGCGCCACCGGTGGAAAAACCCGCGATGACGAGGCGGCGGCAACCCGCGCTGCACAGGATTTGCCGTCCGCGCTCTACCGAAGCCAGCCATTCTTCCGCCGTGCGCGCCGCCAGATCGTCGGCCGAGGTGCCGTGCCCGGCCAGACGCGGGGCATACACGGTATAACCCTGCCGGTGCAGGTCTTCCGCCCATTCGCGCACTTCTTCCGGCGCGGCCATCAGGCCATGCACCAGCAGCACGCCCCAGCCGTTGTCGCCGTTCAGGAAATAGGGCTCGCCAATGGTGGCGGCCTTGGTTTCTCCGGCCCGGAAATTCTGCTCCCGTTCTTGCCGGAAGCGGGTGTTTTCCGCTGTCAGCAGTGCCGCCAGCCGCGCGGGATCGGCGGGTATCATGACGCCCCCGGCAGCATCGCCAGCGCGTTGTAGATCATGGCGTAATGGCAGCCCGCGCCAATCAGCACCATGACATGGAACAGTTCGTGGAAGCTGAAGACGCCGGGCAGCATCAACGGTTTCTTCAGGGCATAGAACAGCGCGCCCAGCGTGAAGGCCGCGCCGCCCAGGAACAGCAGGTGTTGCTGCACCGGCGTCATGGCGTGCAGCATTGCATTCAGCGGCAGCACCAGCAGCCAGCCCATGGTCAGGTAGATCAGCGCGAACAGCACGCGCGGCGCACGCGGAAAGAAGATCTGTGTCAGCACGCCGAAACCCACCAGTCCCCATTGCACGGCAATCATCGGCACTCGCCACGACTCCGGCAGGAACAGGTAGCAGACCGGCGTGTACGACCCGGCAATCATCACGAAGATGGCGAAGCGGTCCATGCGCCGCCAGAACGACACTTCGTTTTCCTGCTGCTTGAAGGCGTGGTACAGCGAGCTGGCCAGGAACAGGAAGACGGTGGAGAGGCCGTAGACCAGCGCCGGGATCAGCAGCGAGTGCGAATCGGCGGCGCGCATCACCAGAAACAGCGTGCCGACGGCCGCCGCCGCCATGCCCGCCAGATGGGAATAAAAATTGAAGGTTTCCTGGGGCCGCATGAAGAAGTCGCCTCGCCGGATGACAGATCGGGAAAGGCGGTATTGGGCGACAGAAACAGGACAGGTGTCCTTGATGAAGGTCAGGTTTGACGGCGCTTCATTCCGCCGCGTCGGCTTCCGCCAGCAGGCGCTCGCACTCATCGAGCAGCGCGCGGGCGTGGTCGGACTGATAACGCGGGTCCAGGGCTTCCATCATTTCATGGGCGGTGTACAGCCCGGCCTCGCGGGACAGCGAGGCGGCCAGATGCCGGGCGAATTCGTCGCTCAGCCGCGCCAGCCGGCGGCCGTCTTCAGGCGGCAGGCGTATTTTCGCCCGCGACAACCACGAAGCCGCCAGGCTGGCGCCCTGACGGTCGTTCATCCAGAAGCCGTGGTCATAAAAGGCCGAGAGCCGTTCGGCAACCAGCGCGAACAGCACCGCCTGGCGGGTGGCGAAATCGAGGACGGGTTGCGGCTTGTCGGGGGTTGGCATGGGGTTCCGGTGGGGCAGGGTCAGGGTTTCTTGGCCAGGGCCCCGATCCGCCGGTCATAGGCGGCGTGCGCGGCCTTGTCCAGCTTCAGCAGGATGCGGTTATCGCCCAGCAGGCGGCGGCCGGTGTCGCGCAGCCACTGCGGGGCCAGATGATACAGGCTGTGCGCGGTTTCCAGGTAGTCCGGCACCGCCACCAGCAGGCGCGGGCGGCGGATGCTGTCCACCACGGCCGCCGCCACCTGTTGCGGCGATACGGCGGGAATGCCGCGCCCGGCTTCCTCGGTGCCGGAGGCCAGCTCCGTGGTCACCTTCGACGGCATGATCACCGTGAAGTTCACCCCGGCGTCGCGGTGCTCGGCGGCGACGGCCTCGGTCAGGCCCACCACCGCGAACTTGGTGCCGGTATAGACCGCCGAGCCGGGAATGGCGAAGCGTCCGGCCAGCGAGGCAATATTGATCACGTGACCGCGCCGTCGCGCCAGCATGCCGGGCAGGGCCAGCTGCATGCCGTGGATGACGCCGCGAAAGTTGATGTCGATCTGCGCGTCGCTCAGGCCCGGTGCTTCGTCCAGGAAATAGCCCATCGGCATGATCCCGGCGTTGTTGATCAGGATGTCCACCGGCCCCAGCGCGGCCTCCGCCGCCTGCAGGAAGGCGGCGAAGGATTCGCGGTCGCGCACATCGACGCGGGCGGCATGCGCGCCCAGCCGCGCGGCCTCGCGCTGCGCCAGCCCGTCGTCAATATCGCCGAGGCTGACCTTGGCGCCCAACGCCGTCAGCGCTTCGGCCATGGCCAGGCCGATGCCGCGCGCGCCGCCAGTAATGGCGACAACGCTGTTTTCCAGTTTCAGGGCGTGGGCGCGCGGCATGACAGTTGCTCCTGGGCGGGCAGCGGGTGGCCGCCATAACGGAATGAACATTCCTTCAGAAAGTGTCACAGTCCGCGCGGACTGTCAATGCAGGGCGGGTGCGCTTATTTCAGCCAGCCCAGGCAGGCCTGCACCAGCAGCGTGTTGGCGAAATCGATGAAGAAAGCCCCGACCAGCGGCACCGCGATGAACGCCTGCGGGGCGGGACCATAGCGGCGGGTTAGCGCATCCATGTTGGCCATGGCGTTGGCGGTGGTGCCCATCATGAAGCCGCAATAGCCGCCGCTCATCACCGCGCTTTCGTAGTTGCGGCCGGTCAGCGGATAGACCAGCGCCACGCACATCACCGCCACCAGCAGCGCCTGTGCCAGCAAGATTACCAGCAGCGGCAGGGCGACGGCCGTCAGCTTCCACAGCTCCAGTGACATCAGCGACAGCACCAGGAAATAACTGAGGGCGATGCCGCCCAGCGCCTCCACCGCCGGTTCGGACAGCCTCAGCCAGCGCAGCCGGTCGTCCAGGTTGCGGATGACGGCGGCGGCCAGCATCGCGCCGATATACGCGGGCAGAGTCAGGCCCAGAGCCTGCAGTCCGGCGCTGATCCCGCCGCCCAGCCACATCGCCAGCCAGATCACGCCCAGCGCCTTCAGCAGGTCGTCGGCGGACAGGGCGCGGTAATCCAGCGCCTGCTGCACAGTGTTCTTCAGCAGTCCGGCGGCAGCTTCGGCCAGTCCCGGCGTGCGCGCGTGCCGATGCCTTACCAGCCAAGTGCCCACCGGTGTGCCGATCAGCCCGCCCAGAATGATGCCGCCCATCGCTACAGCCACGGCGATCGCTTCGGCTCCGGCAATTCCGGCCTGCTCAAATTGCGGGGCGAAGGCCAGGCCGGTCGCCGGGCCGCCGGTCAGTGTCACCGAGCCTGCCAGCACGCCCAGCAGCGGTTTTTCCCCCAACAGGACGGCCAGCCCGGCGCCGACGGCGTTTTGCAGGATGGCGCCCGCCACGGCGATGCCCAGAAATATCAGAACCAGCCGTCCACCCTGCTTCAACAAAGTCAGGCTGGCGCCCAGACCGATGCTGGTGAAGAAGGCGATCATCAGCGGCGACTTGGCGCTCAGGTCGAATGCCGGGGTGGAGATACCCGCCTGCCGACCCGCCAGCACCAGCACGGACACCACCAGTCCGCCCAGCACCGGGCCGGGCAGGTTATAGCGGTGGCAGAACGGAATGCGTTGCTGCATCTGCTCCCCCAGCCACAGCACCAGGGTGGCGATGGCAAAGGTAGCGGTCAGGCTGAGCGGGGACATGGCGGCTCCGTTGGCGGCAGAGGGGAGGATGGAAACAAAAACTCCCGCGCGGGGCGGGAGTCGTTGTCGGGGCAGGCGCGGCTCAGGGAGCCAGCGCTTTCCCCGAGCGTTCAATGGCGTCCAGGTTGGCCTGGGCGTTCTTGTCGCCCTGTTCCGCCGACAGGCGCAGCAGGCGCATGCCTTCCGCCGTGTTTTGCGGCACGCCGCGTCCGGACAGGTACATCAGGCCCAGATTCAATTGCGCATTGGCCTTGCCCTGATCGGCGGACAGCTTGAACCAGCGCGCGGCTTCGGTCTGGTTCTTGCCGATGCCGTAGCCGTTGGCGTACATCATGCCCAGGTTGAACTGGCCGCTGGGATCGCCCAGTTGCGCCGATTTGTGGAACCATTTCAGGGCTTCCACATGATCCTTCGGCACATTGTTGATGCCCTTGAAGTAGTACCAGCCCATGATGTTTTGCGCTTGCGCCAGCGGGTTGCCCAGCGGGCGGGCGGGCGCTGCTGTCACGGCGACGGCCGGTTTTTCAGCCGGTTTTTCCGCCACCGGGGTTTCCGCCGCCTCGGCAGCGGCCGGAGTGGCGGCAACAGCGGCGGGGGTAGCCTCGGCCGGAGCGGCTTCTGTTTCAGTGGCGGCCGGTTCCGCCGCGGTTTGGGCGGCAGCGGTTTCAGTGGCGGCCGGGGTCACGCCCGGCTTGACGGCCTTGGCCGGTTTCGGACGTGCCGCGCGGGCGGCCGGGGCATGGGACTGCAACAGGTCATCCAGCACGGCGGAGTCCGCGGGCATGGCCGCCGGGGCTTCCGGTTCCAGTGCCGGAGCCGCTTCCGGCAGTCCCAGATCGTCCTCGGCTACCGGCGCTTCCGCGACTTCGGGAACGGCCGGAGCCGGAGGCAGGGCGTTCTCGTTGCCGCCGTTGCGGGGCATGCTGAAGTAAAAGAAAGCCAGCATCAGCAGCAGCACCACCACGATGACCACGCGGTTGTCCAGTTCCAGATGCCCTTCGGCGGCGGTGGCGCTGCCGTCGGCGGCGACCGCCGCCGGTGCTTCATCCGGATGCCCGGTGCGGGCTGCCAGCGGCAGGACGACGGCATCGTCTTCCGGGCCGGTTGTGGCGGTGGAACCGGTCGTTGCTGCCGGAGCCGGTTCGGGTGGGGGGGCATCGACGTCGGGCGTCTCCACGGTGACCACCGGGATATTCGACGCGGCCGGTGTTTCCGGGACGATGTCAGCCGGAGCGTTTTCCACGACGGTCTCTGCGTGTTCGGGTTCGGGTTCTGGCTCCAGGGCCGGGAAACCGGCCTCGGCGACCGTGACGGCGGCGGCGTCGGCTGCGACCAGCGCGGCAACGGCGGCAACGGCGGCAACCGGTTCGGGCTCGGTCAGTTCAGCGGCAACGTCGCTCAGCTCCGCCGGTTCAGGCTCAACCGCCGCTGCGAGGATGTCGGTGTCGGCAGCGGCTTCCACCGGGGTATCCGGCCGGTCTTCCGTGTCGGCGCTCGCCACGCCGGCCACGACGGACGCGGCGACGGCGGCAGGGACCGCGATTTCTGTATCCTGATCCTCATCCTCGGTCACCCGGACCAGCGGTTTCGGCGTGACAAATTTGTCATACCAGATTTTGAAGGCGCTCAGGCCGCCGCCCAGCAACAGGGTCAGCAGGATCGAAGGCATGACGTCCAGCCCCATGCTGTCGCCATGCTCATAGAGCACGGAACTGATCTGGCCGGTCAGCAGCAGCGCCACGATCACCACCGCATTGACCGAGATATATTCGTCATCGCGCAGCGGCGTCTGGCCGGGGTCGGCCAGGCCGGAGCCGCCGCCCGTGAGCGCATCATCGCCCGCCACGTACTTCAGCAGGTTGTCACGGGGAATGGCCAGCAAGGCCGCGCCAATCAGCGCGGCGGCAATCCCGACCATCAGCAGCAGCGACGGCAGGATGTCCAGATTCATCTTGTCGCCGTCCTGGTAAATGAAATGCATGCCCTGCACCAGCACCAGCAGGAACACCACCATCCATTTATTGATTTCCAGATACGAGGTCAGTCCCCCGCTCACCGGTGCTGCGGTGTTCACGTCGGCGGCGGTGGATTCCGGGCTGGCCGTGACCAGCAGCGGGTCGGCGGGCAGGTGGCCGCCATGCGGTTCTTCCGCGGGTTGATGGGGTGTCGCCACAGGCATTACTTCCTCTTCGGGGGCTTCCGGATCCAGCACCTGGGCCGGATCCAGCAACAGTATGTCATGGTCATTGTTGTCGACATGCGGGTCCAGCGTCAGCATGTTGTCGATGCGCTTGATATAGATATCGTGCGGCAGGGTCGAGCCGTATTTTTCGGCCAGGGCGGCGGGAATGCCCTCATCAAAACCCAGCAGTTCATGGATCAGGTTGTAGATGGTCATTTCCATCTGCGACTGCATGTTACCCGGATAGATCAGTCCGCGCTGGAAGATGTCTTCCAGCAAATGGCCCAGGGCATACAGGTCGACGCTGTAGTCGATTTCCTGGATCGCCTCGGCGCGCTGCAAGCCGGCATCGGTCTCCAGCGCGTGGCGCAACTGGGTGGAATGGCCGGAGGGCGCGGCCAGCGGCGTGACCGGCAGCGGGCGGTAGAGGCGCAGGGTGCTGCTGATGGCGAACATGAAGTCGATCAGGCAGATGTTGGTATAGTCCGGCCGGATGCCGCCGTCAAAGCGGAAGGGGAACGGCTCGTAGGGCAGGCAGAGGTTGCCGCTGTCGATGTTGGCGTGCACCACGCCTTCGCGGTGGATGGACTTCAGGGCGGTGAGCAGGCCGCGCGTCAGTCGCAGGAAGGCGCCGACGTGGGCGAAGGGGTGTTCCAGGGTGCGGCCGCTGGCAATGTGCTGCGGCTTCAGCTTCAGCCAGGTGTCCAGCGTCAGTCCGGCGTCGCGGGTGCGGACGGTATGGAAGGCGCTGTCGCTGTTCTCGTCATCCTTGCGCAGGTGCACCACCTGCGGCAGTTTTTTCAGCAGCAGCAACAGGTTCTTTTCCCGAGCCACCCAGTATTCGTTCTGCAACTGGCCCGGCTCGACACTCTTGACCCAGATGCAGGCTGAGCCGTCATCCGCGGAAGGCATCTTTTCCACATGGACAAAGTGACGGTCGCTCGGGGCGGTTTTTCCCAGAACCACATGGTGATTGGCGAACAGGTCAGCGACTGTCTTCATCGGGATGCATCCTTGAAAGCGGTTGTTTTACTAATAATTCATGGGCCTAACCCGGCGACATTTTAACCGAAATCCCGAATCTGTCCTTCGGGCTGTCGGACTGTTCTACTTTTTGCGCGCATGAAGGGTTTGCCGGTCACAAGTCTATCAAATAATTAACACTCGTGAATCAACTGTGAACTGCCATCGGTCAGACAATCATGAAAGGCCCGTCACGCCGGGTGGAGGGCGGCGGCAGGCAGAGGCGGGGAATAAAAAACGGCCCCGGGGTCGGGGCCGGGGAAAGCTTAAATCAGGAAGGGGAACATCATCAGGTCTTCACCGGCGGGTGCGGCCGGCGGGTCGTTGGCGGCGATCACCATGGCGGGCGGAAGTTCGCCGGATTGATCCATGTGCTGCAGCATGGCAATCACGTGCTTGGGCCGCAACGGCTTGGGCAGGCTGAAGCCCGCGCCGTCACAGGAGACGCCATCGCGTGAGCAGGCAATCACGTGCTTGCCGTGCAGATAGCCGCGCGCCGCGTCGCGCACCGCCAGCAGGTTATCGCAGTCCACCAGTACCAGGTCGGCGGAGGTGCCGTCGGCATAGCTCCAGATCGAGTTATCAAGGTCGCCGAAGGCCAGCAGCACCGATTTGACCAGAATCTGGTCGCGGTCGTTGAAGCCGTGGCAATGCAAAGTCGCTTGGGTTTTCATGGTTCTCCCCCCGGAAGGGCCGTCACTGGCGGGTGAATGGGTTCCGCTTGAGGCCAGTATGGGCCTTTGCCGGGGGCGGGCAAGCCGGGTTTAGCCAAGCATTTCACGAAACCGGCGACTATTTTACGGATTTGTGAACGGCGGTACATTTTCTCTGAAATCCTTGCGGGGCAAGGATTTGAACCCCGTCACACATTGGACGTCGCAGCAGCGTTCCTGTTGGCGCGAGGAGTTCGCATCAGCTAAGCAGCGGGTAGGCGTCATGGCCGCCGGAGCGTGCATCGGGAGCATCGTCCAGCGAGGTCAGCAGTGTTACCAGCTCCCGGGGCCGCAACGGCTTGCGCAGCAGCTCGCGCGCACCTGGACAACGGTACTGGCGTGAAGAGCAGGCCACGAGGAAGCGCACGTTCAGCGCGCCTTCAGCCGCATCCTGCACCGCTTGCGGGTTGTCGCAGTCAATCAGCACCACATCGGCGGACTCGTGGTCGCTATAGCGCCATTGCGTGTTCGGCAGCTCGCCGAAGGTTTGCAGCAGGGATTTGATGATCGTGCGTTCGTGGTCGCCGAAGCCATAGCAGTGCAGGGTTGCCTGGGTTTTCATGTTCTGTTCCCTCAGAAATGAAGCGTGCGCGGAATGACGCGCGCGGGGTTGTCCTTGCAAAAGTATGGTCATCCCGGGCCAAACCGCAAGAGCGTCAGCCGCATTTTTCGGTCCGCCGCGATCAGTTGGTGATGCGCAGGCCGTCAGCAGTGCAGGACAGGGTTTCCACCCGCGTCTGTTCGTTCCAGCTTTCCAGATGCACATCGAATTTCCACAGCTGGTGCAGGTGACGCACCATCTCGGCGGCGCTGTCGGCCAACGGCCGGTTCTGGTGGCGCTGGTGGCGCAGCGTCAGCGCGCGGTCGCCGCGCAGGTTGACGTTCCACACCTGGATGTTCGGTTCGTTCATGCTCAGGTTGTACTGGTTCGACAATGCCTGCCGCAGCCGCCGGAAGCCGCCGTCGTCGTGGATGGCGCCGATCTCCAGATGGTCGCGGTGTTCATCATCCACTACATCGAACAGGTGGAAGTCGCGCATCACCTTCGGGCTCAGGAACTGCTGAACGAAACTCTCATCCTTGAAGTTCTGCATGGCGAATTTCACGGTCTTCAGCCAGTCGCCGCCCGCGAAGTCGGGGAACCACAGCCGGTCTTCCTCCGTCGGCTGTTCGCAGATGCGCTTGATGTCCTGGAACATGGCGAAGCCCAGCGCATAGGGGTTGATGCCCCGGTAGTAGGGCGCGTCGAACGGCGGCTGGAACACCACGGCGGTATGGGACTGCAGGAATTCCAGCATGAAGCCATCGGTGACCAACCCCTTGTCATACAGCCGGTTGAGCAGGGTGTAGTGCCAGAAGGTGGCCCAGCCTTCGTTCATCACCTGCGTTTGCCGTTGCGGATAGAAATACTGCGCCACCTTGCGCACGATGCGCACGATCTCGCGCTGCCACGGTTCCAGCAGCGGCGCGTTCTTTTCGAAGAAATAGAGCAGGTTTTCCTGCGGCTCGGCGGGAAAGCGCTCGCGTTCGTGGGCGTGATGCTTGTGCTTTTGCGGGATGGTGCGCCACAGGTCGTTGACCTGCGCCTGCAAGGCGGCCTCGCGCTCTTCCTGCCGCATCCGCTCCTCGTCGGCGGAAATGGGGTAGGGGCGCTTATACCGGTCAACCCCGTAATTCATCAGCGCATGGCAGGAGTCCAGCAGCAGCTCCACCTCGCGCACACCGTGCCGTTCCTCGCATTTGCGGATGTAGTTCCGGGCGAACACCAGGTAGTCAATGATGCTGCCCGCATCGGTCCAGGTGCGGAACAGGTAGTTACCCTTGAAGAACGAGTTGTGGCCATAGCAGGCATGCGCGATCACCAGCGCCTGCATGGTCATGGTGTTCTCTTCCATCAGGTAGGCAATGCACGGGTCGGAATTGATCACGATCTCGTAGGCCAACCCCATCTGCCCGCGCTGGTAGGCGTTCTCGGTGTTGACGAAATGCTTGCCGAAGGACCAGTGGTGATAGCCGATCGGCATGCCCACCGAGGAGTAGGCATCCATCATCTGCTCGGCGGTGATCACCTCGATCTGGTTTGGATAGGTGTCCAGCCCAAACTCGCCGTGCGCGATGGCCTTGATC
Source organism: Fluviicoccus sp. (assembly GCA_036279775.1). GTDB lineage: Bacteria > Pseudomonadota > Gammaproteobacteria > Pseudomonadales > Moraxellaceae > Fluviicoccus. The sequence goes on from DASUIM010000134.1 coordinate 10,180, forward strand.
GCGGCATCGTATTCGGCAATCAGCGGGAAGGACCATTCCGAACCCGTGGAGATGGGCTTGCTCATGCGGGTTTCCTCGCAAACAGTTCCCGGAACACCGGATAGATGTCGCTCGGCTCGATGATCTGCTGCATGGCGAAAGCCTGCGGGAAGGCGGCTT
>DASUIM010000135.1:0-3242 GCA_036279775.1 Fluviicoccus sp.
GAGGTCGCGGGGCGCGGTGCCGGTGAACCAGGCCGCCTGCAAAGGCATGCGTACGCCGAACAGGTCTTCCACCAGCGCGATGATGCAGGCCATGTCCCGTTCCAGCAGGAAGGCGCGGCAGGCGGAGGGGATGGCGCTGCTGTCCAGCACCAGCCGCGCCCGGTCCGGTTCTTCCTCGAAACGCACCCGCACAAAGGCAAAGGACAGGTCGAGGTAGCGCATGCCCATCTGGATGGCGTCGCGCAGGGTCGGGCTGCTGATCAGCGCATAGCCCCAGATGCCGTAGCTGGTCAGGTGGTAGCGCAGTCCCGCCGCCAGCCCCATGCCGGGGCGGAAGCCGCCACAGGCATCGAGCAGGTTGTCGACGATGCGCAGTTCCTGCCGCGCGTCGATTTCACGGGTGTTGTCCTCAAGGTGCGCCGGCGGGATGCCGGTGCCGCGCAGGCATTGTTCCGGGGTGACGCCGTAATCGGCGGCCAGACCGGTCAGGATGCGGGCGCTGCTGATGCTGCGCCGTTCGGGCCAGGGAGACATGGAGCTGTCCGGAAGTCACAGGGAGATGTCCGAATGTACCATAAACAGTAAAACGTCGGACAGGTAGTCTCGCTATACTGCGTTATTCGAATTCAACAGGTGCGTATCCATGATTCAGACCGGAATTGCTATCATCGGCAGCGGCTTCGGCGGCGTCGGCATGGCCATCCGCTTGCAGCAGGCAGGCTTCCACGATTTTGTCATTCTGGAAAAGGAAGGGGATGTCGGGGGCTGCTGGCGCGACAACACCTATCCCGGCGCGGCCTGCGATGTGCCTTCGCACCTGTATTCCTATTCTTTCGAGCCGAAATTCGACTGGAGCCGCAAGTTCGCGCCGCAACGCGAGATCCACGCCTATATCCGCCATTGCGCCGACAAGTACGGCATCCGTCCGAAAATCCGCTTCCACACCGAAGTCAGCGGGGCGCGCTTTGACGAAGCCCGGGCGCAGTGGATCGTGGAAACAACCACCGGCGAAACGGTCGAGGCGCGCATCCTGATCAGCGCCTGCGGCCAGCTGAACCGTCCGGCCTATCCGCGCCTGAAGGGGCTGGAGTCGTTTAAGGGCGACACCTTCCATTCGGCGCGCTGGAATCATGAGGTCAATCTGAAGGGCAAGCGCGTCGCTGTCGTCGGCACCGGCGCCAGCGCCATCCAGTTCGTGCCGGAACTGGTGAAGGAGGTTGGCGCGCTGACGCTGTTCCAGCGTTCCGCCCCCTATGTCATTCCCAAGCCCGATCGCGGTTACACCCGCGCCGAGCAGGCGGTTTATGCCCGCCTGCCGCGCTTGCAGGAACTCAGTCGCACCGGCCTGTACTGGCAGCACGAGGCCCGCGCCTTCGCCTTCGGGCCGCTGAAGAAGCTGATGAAGGTCTTTGAATACGACTTCCACCGTCACCTCAACGCCTCCGTGTCCGATCCGGCGCTGCGGGAGAAACTGACGCCGGATTACCCGCTGGGCTGCAAGCGCATCCTGATTTCCAACGAATACTACGAGGCGCTGGCAAAGCCGAATGTCGAGGTCGTGACCGAAGGCATCGACGCCGTGACCGAAACCGGCATCCGCACCAAGGACGGCCGCGAGCATCCCGCCGACGCCATCATCTTCGGCACCGGCTTCCAGGCGACGGATTTCCTCGCGCCGATGAAGATTTCCGGTCGCGGCGGCCAGGACCTCAACCGGGCGTGGAAGGATGGTGCCGAGGCCTATCTCGGCATCAGCGTCCACGGCTTCCCCAACCTGTTCATCCTCTACGGCCCCAACACCAACCTTGGCCACAATTCGATCCTGTTCATGCTGGAAAGCCAGTTCGACTATATCGAGCAGTGCCTGAAGGCGATGAAGGTGCGGCAGCTGGCAACGATGGATGTCAAGGCCGCCGTGCAGGGCAAGTACAACCGCTGGGTGCAGGACCAGATCAAGCGGACGGTGTGGGAGGACGGCTGCACCAGCTGGTACAAGAACGAGGCGGGCAAGAACACCAACAACTGGCCGGGCTTCACACTGGTCTACAAGCAGCGTACGCACATGCTGCGGCTGGGTGATTACGAACTGGTGGGGGAAGGGCAGGTGACGCGCGCGGCCTGAGCCGCCCCCATGAAAAAAGCCCCGCGTGCCGGGGCTTTTTTCATGGACCGGACGCTTACTTGCGCAGCGATTCCGGCAGGTGCGGCGAGATGGTGGTCACCAGCGCCTTCATCACCTTGATGTTGCCAGCAACGACATTGCCCGACTTCAGGAAGTTGTGGCCGCCGCCCATGTCGCAGACCATGCCGCCCGCTTCGCGGATGATCAGGTCGCCGGCGGCGATGTCCCAGGACTTCAGGCCCAGTTCGAAGAAGCCGTCCATGCGCCCGGCGGCGACATAGGCCAGATCCAGCGAGGCGGCGCCGGCGCGGCGGATGCCGGCGGTGTTCAGCGCCACGTCCTTGAATGCGGCCAGGTAGGAATCCATGTAGCTGTGCTGGTCGGGGCGGAAGGGGAAGCCGGTGCCGATCAGCGCGCCTTCCAGGCCGCGGCGGTTGCTGACGCGGATGCGGCGCTCGTTCAGCGTCGCGCCGTGGCCGCGGCTGGCGGAGAAGCATTCGTCGTTGACCGGGTCATAGATCACGGCGTGTTCGGTCTGGCCGCGATACTGCACCGCGATGCTGACCGCGAACTGCGGGAAGCCGTGGATGAAGTTGGTGGTGCCGTCGAGCGGGTCGATGATCCAGAGATAGTCCTTGCCTTCCGCCTTGCCTTCGATGAAACCGCTTTCCTCGCCCTGGAAGCCGTGGGTCGGGTAGGCCTTGCGCAGCGCCTCGATGATGATGCGCTCGGCGTCGCGGTCGACGCGGGTCACGAAGTCATTGACACCCTTGGCCTCCACTTCGACATCGATGTACTGGAGTTGCTGGGCGGCCTTGGCGATCATCTGGCCGGCCTGTTTGGCGGCGCGAACGGCCATGGTCAGCATGGGTTGCATGGAGGACATGGGCAGGGGACTCTGAAAGAACAAAAAAGGGGCGGCGCATTATAGCAGAGGTTTGACCGCGAATTTGCTACCATTGACGGTCGTTCCCCGCTAAACGGCTGCCAGCCGACGGATGTCACCGCACATGTTCAGCAATATTCGTGTCGTCATGGTCAACACCAGCCTGCCCGCCAACATCGGCGCGGCGGCGCGCGCCCTGAAAACCATGGGCCTGGGCAACCTGGTGCTGGTCGA
>DASUIM010000136.1:0-1609 GCA_036279775.1 Fluviicoccus sp.
CCGAAACGGGCGTGGATTTCGTCCGCCATCGCCTGCACCGCCTCGTAATCGGCGATGTCGGCGGCGCGCAGGAATTCCACCCGGCCGCCCTGGGCGCGGATATCCGCCGCTGTGCGTTCCAGTTCCTCGGCGCGGATGTCGTTCAGCAATAACCGCGCGCCCTGCCGGGCGGCGGCCACCGCGACCGCCTGCCCGATGCCGCTGGCCGCGCCGGTGATGAAACACAGCTTGTCGGTCCAGAAAGTGCGTATGCCCATGATGGCATCCCCGTTCGGCGTGGTTGATGACGGCATCATGCGCTGCTCTTTCACCAACGCACCTGCCCGAACGGGACAATTCCGGTTCCTTATCGGGACAGCCTCTTCCCCATGCGCGGATTTGTGCGAGGATGGGCGCATCCCGAATTGGCCCGGAGCCGCCATGACCGCGATTACCCCCACCGAACCCGGCGAGTGGATTTCCGCCCGTCACCTGCGCCATGTACTGGCGCGCGGCGAGGCGCTGGGCGTGGACATGGCGCCCGTGCTGGCGGCGGGCGGACTCAGCCGCGCGGATCTGGCCGATGCCGATGCCGCAGTGTCATTGACCGCCGTGGAGGCCATGCTCGACCTCTGGATCGCCACCGGCGGCAATCCCCTGCCCGGCCTGCAACTGGCCGCCGGCGTGCAGCCGCCCACCTTCGGCGCGCTGGGGCTGGTGTTCCAGTCCTGCGCCACGCTGGCCGATGCGTTGCAAACCATGATCCGCTTCAACGGCCTGCTCACCAGCTTCGGGGAAACGCGGTTGGAATTTGCGCCCGGCGCGGTGCGGGTGTGCTGGTGTTGCGCGGCTGGCGGTGAACAGTTCCGGCGGCAGGCGGCCGAGTATGTGCTGGGCATCTTCGTCACCGTCGCCCGGTTGTTGCTGGAAGACTGCGACCGCGACTTGTTGCGCGCCGTCGAATTCCGTCACGCGGCCCCCGCCAATGCGGCCTTGCTGCGCGAGTACTTCGCGGTGTTCGGCGCGCCGGTGCATTTCGACCGGCCGGACACCGCGCTGGTGCTGCCCGCCGACGCCCTGAAGCGGCCGCTGCGTCATGGCGACGCGGTGCTGAAATCGCTGCTGGAACAACAGGCCGACAGCCTGCTGCGCCGTCGGCCGCAGACCGGTTCCCTCACCACCGCCGTGCGCACGCTGGTGGCGGCGATGCTGCCCGACGGCCTGCCCGCCAAGGAAGCGGTGGCGGCGCAGCTCGGCCTCAGCGGCAAGACGCTGCAACGGCGGCTGGAGGACGCCGGAACCACCTTCCAGACCCTGCTGGACGCGGTGCGGCTGGAGGAAGCCCGCCGCCTGCTGGCCGATACCGCCCTGCCCCTGACCGAATTGCCGGACCGGCTGGGTTTCGCCACCTATCCGGCCTTTGTCCGTTGGTTCAAGCGGCTGGCCGGGCACACGCCCGGCGCCTGCCGCGACACCCTTTCCCCTGTTTCCGGAGACACCCCGCCATGACCGACTTCCTGCAACCCGAGCCAGGCTGGTTCGAAGCCACCGGCCGCCTGCCCGCCCCGGTCCCGACCGGCCGCAAGCCCCTGTTCCGCGCCTTGTCCGGCGTGGCGCGGCTGATGGGCCG
>DASUIM010000137.1:0-6049 GCA_036279775.1 Fluviicoccus sp.
GCCGCACTACGTCTTAATCAGCCTGCTGTTGTTGACGGCTTCAGCTCCGGTGCTGGCCGATCATGCCGCCGGGCATCACGGCGGCATGGATATGGAAGCGCGTGTGCAGGCGCTGGAGGCGGAAGTGGCCCGCCTCAAGGCGCAACCGGCCCTCAGCCGCATTGATGGCGGGCTGCGCGCCCAATCCGCCGATGGCTCCGCCCGTTTCCGTCTCTTTGGCCGCTTGCAGGCCGATTACGCATTTTATCGAAAGGACATCAATGAGTTGGGCAGCGGTTCCGAACTGCGCGCGCTGCGGCTGGGCGCGCGCGGCACCGTCGCGCCGGGCTGGGACTACAAGCTGGAAACCGAAGTGCAGACCGGCCAGAAAATCCGCGTCACCGAGGGCTACATCGCCTGGACAGGCCTTCGCAACACGCAGATCCAGATCGGCAACCTGTTCGAAATGTACGGGCTGGAGGAATACACCAGCGCCGTCGATGTCACCTTCATGGAGCGATCCGCCGCCATCGACACCTTCGCGCCGGACTATAACCAGGGCATCGCATTAAGCCGTTGGGGTGAGAACTGGAGCCTGGGTGTCGGCGTGTATGGCGACACCGCCAACAACGCCCAGACCAAGCTCAACGAAGCCTGGGGCGGTTCCGCCCGGATGGTCTTCGCTCCCCGCCACCAACCCGGCGACATCGTTTCGCTGGGGCTGAGCGGCTACTGGCGCGACAAGACCGACAATACCGCCGCCTTCAGCGCCCGCCCGGACTCGCACGTGACCGCCTTCAAGATGGCGGATACCGGCGCGATCGCCAATGTCGAAACCATTGCCGCCATGGCCGGGGAGTTTTCCTGGGTCTATCAGGAGTGTTCCCTGCAAGGCGAAGCCACGCAGGTCAGGGTCAACCGCAGCGCCGGAAATCCAGATGCGGTCTTCACCGGTGCTTACCTCGCCGCGGCTTTCACCCTGACAGGCGAAAGCCGCCCATGGGACATGAATACCGCCACTTACAGCCGTCCCTCACCCTTGGGCAAAGCCGGTGCATGGGAAATTGCCCTGCGCTACGATACGCTCGACCTCAACGACACCGCCGCCGGCGTTCACGGCGGCCGTCTCGAAACCGTCACCCTCGGCCTCAACTGGTACCCCAATCCCCTGGTCCGCTTCGACCTCAACCTGATCCAGGCCCGCGCCGAAAAAGACTATGACGGCAACGGAACCATCGACACCGACCAGCCCGATATCGCCCAATTCCGCGCCCAGGCGGCCTTTTAGCGCAGCATCACGATGCTTTCCAGGAGTCCTGGAACTTGTGGATCTGCCGCCGCTCCTTCTTGTTCGGCCGATGATCCGGATACGCCAGATTCTGCGCCTTGCGCTGCTCCGCCTCATGCGCCCGCCGCGCCGCGCTCTCCGGCGTCTCTTCATACAATAGCTGCGCAGCCGCCGCCGGACCGCGTACTTCGCTCAGCGCCCGCACGATCACCGTCTTTTCCTCAAACCCCTGCCGCACCGTGAATTCCATGCCGACCTTCACTTCCTTGCTCACTTTCACCCGCTGCCCGTCGCAATGCACCTTGCCGCCTTCAATGGCGTCCTTGGCCAGCGAACGGGTGCGGTAGAAGCGGGCCGCCCACAGCCACTTGTCGGCGCGGACGCGGTCATCATGATCAGTCATCAAAAACTCCGGCAGCAGGATGGAATCGCTGAAATCAGTTGGGGTTATACTGAAAAAAGACCAGTCAGGGGAAGATCCCATGTTTGAACAGACCGAGCTTTTCATCGTGGAATCCGTGATGTGGCTGAAGCTGGGCATCGAACTGATTGGCGCGCTGATCATCGCCGCCGGTATTGTCGTGGCGCTGCGGCATCTGGTGGTGGAATGGGGCCGCGGCCGCAGCGCCGGGTTTTCGCTGGTGCGGCTGGAACTGGCGCGTTATCTGGCGCTGGCTCTGGAATTCCAGCTGGCGGCGGACATCCTGTCCACGGCGGTGGCGCCCAGCTGGCAGCAGATCGGCCAACTGGGGGCGATTGCCGTCATCCGGACCGGCCTCAATTTCTTCCTTCAGCGGGAAATGCGGGAGGAGACGCACGCCACCTGATTTCCGGAGAGTCACCCATGACCGACAGGCTCACGATGTCGTTTGCCCGCCGTTGGCGGAACGGGCTCCTGGTGTGGACCACCGCCATGACGGTGTTGCCCGGCTGTGTCTCCGCCCCGGTGATTCCGGCGGCGGTGCCCGCCGCCGCGGCTGTAGCGGTACTGGCCACGGAGGATCTCCCCCAGGTCAGTTTTGACGGTTTTGCGCATGGCAAGCTGAAGGGGGCCGCCCGGACAGGCGGAGCCACCTTTCTGGCCTGTGGCGCGTCAATGATGCACGGCACCTGTACTGGCGGTTTGTGCGGGGGAGTCGCCGTGATCCTGCTGGGCGTCTGCACGCTCGCCGGCGGGGTCGGGGCGGCCACGGGAGCCGTGCTGGCGCCCCCGGGAGGCAAAGTCAAGGCGGTGGAGGCCGATCTGACCACGGCCGCCCGCGCGCAGCAGGTGCAGCAGACCCTTCAGCGGCATGTGGAAGCGGCCATGACCCGGCAGGGGCTGGCGGTGATGCCGCTGGAGGCCGGGCAAGCACAGGCGATGCTTCATGGTGGTGATTTTACCGCACTTGCCAAGGCGGGAATCGCACAGGCTCTGGTGGTTTCAGTGACGAAGGCCGGAACGCAGGGGGACGGTATCAACGCCCCGGTTCAAGGTTATATGCAGGCGCATCTGCGGCTGGTGGATACCCGCGATAACCGGGAATTGCTGGCCCGTGACATCCGCTATGAAGGCGGGCGTCACAAGATTCTGGACTGGTCCGCCGAGGACGCCCGGCCTTTGCTGGAGATGCTGGAGCAGGCGTATGACGCCTTGGGCGCGCAGGCCGTGGAGTCTGCTTTCCTGCATTATCCCTTTCCCGATAACCGTGGGCATTCCGCCGGATATGGCGCAGTAGTGTATGGTTTGGCGCCGCTTTCTCCGTTAACCCGGGGCGCCGCGAGGCCGGATCCCATGCTTGGCCGGTACCTGAGCTGGGTCAAGGTTGACAGCCTTCAGCCCCGGTTGAGCTGGCAGGCCTTCCCCCGCGAGAGTGACCGGCGGCGGGCCGGTGATGAAATGTCGCGGGTCAGCGAGGTTCGCTACGACCTGCGTATTGCCCGTTCCGAGAAGGATGTGCCGGATACGGTGGTGTATGAACGTGAAAGCCTGGCCGAGCCCTTTCACGTTCTGGAGACCCCGCTGGCGGCGGATAGCCGCTATTTCTGGACGGTCCGGGCGCGCTTCCGGCTGGATGGCCATTGGCGTCTCACCCCCTGGAGTAGCCTTGTGCCGCAAGGCCTGAGTGAGCTGGCGGCACCGTCACGGCTGTCCTTCCGTTTCCGCACACCCTGAGCCTTGGCTGCGACTGGCGCGCGCCGCAAGAAGCCACGGCTGTCTGTCCGGGGGAGGGCTTTCAATAAGCGGTGACATCCTCGCCATACAGCCAGTCCAGTTGTCCGGCGAAGAAGTCCGGCGCCACGCGCGATACCATCCACAGCGGGGAGTAGAGCACGGCTTGTCCGGCGGTGCTGTGCTGATGATACAGCTTGCCGTTGCGCCGCGAGGCGGACTGGACCCGGGTGGCGCGCGGTTTGCGCAGTGCTTCATAGCGGCTGAGCGCGCCGGACAGGTTGTCATGGCTGCGGGCCAGTTGCTCGGCCAGCACCCAGGCATCCTCAATGGCCATTACCGCCCCTTGCGCCATGAACGGCAGCATCGGGTGGCAGGCATCGCCCAGCAGGGTGGCGCGGCCTTTCGACCAGTGCTCGAGCGGCGGCAGGGCGCGCAGCGCCCACTTGTAGTATTCCCCGTCATCGCCGGACTCCAGAATGCGCTGGATGATCGGATGCCAACCCTTGAAATCCCCGAGAATATCGCTCTTGCCGCCCAGGCTGGTCCAGCTGTCATAGGGCCATTCGGCTTCTTCCACCACGCCCACCAGATTGATCAGTTCGCCGCCGCGCAGGTAATAGGTGACAACATGCTTGCCCGGCCCGACCCAGACGGTGGCTTTCGGCGGCACCAGGCCTTTCGGCAGCCGCGAGGCGGGAACGGTCATGCGCCAGGCGGACATGCCGGCGTATTCACCGTCGGCGATATCGAACAGTTCGCGCCGCACCACCGAATGCACCCCGTCCGCGCCGATCAGCAGGTCACCGCGATCGGATGCCCCGTTGGCAAAACCCAGCTCCACGCCCTGCGCATCCTGCCGGACTTCCCGGACCTCGTGACCCAAATGGATGCAGCCGGGGGCGCGGGCTTCCACCGCCTGTCTCAGTACCGCGTGCAGATCGGCGCGATGCAGGTGGTAGTAAGGCGCGCCATAGCGGCGGCGGGCAGGCTCGCCCAGTGGCAGGGAGAAAATGACGCGCCCGGAAGTGCCGACCCGCATTTCGGCGGATTCGGGGTGAAAGGCGACGGCGGCCAGCGCTTCGGTCAGCCCTAGGGCCTGCAGCACCTTGGCGCCGTTGGGGCCGATCTGCAGCCCCGCGCCGACTTCAGACAGGGTTTGGGCGTGCTCATGAATGGAGACCTCAAAACCGTGGCGCAGCAAGGCGAGGGCGGCGGCCAGGCCGCCGATGCCGGCTCCGGCAATCAGTATGCGCATGGAATTCCCCGATGGCGGAAACAGGTGGATTTCGCGAGATTAACGCCAAAGCGGTCCGGGCGATAGGGGCGGCGGCCGTTCACGACAGCGATGGCTTGTGCCGGCCCCGTGCAGCGGTTAAGTTAGAGTCCTACGCAACTCAAGAGGTGCAGAATGCGAATCGGTAAAGTCATACTCGGGCTGTTGCTGCTGGCGGTCCTGGCGCTGGCGGGCGGTGTGGCCATGTCCTGGGCCCCGGACCGTACGGTCAGCGAACTTCAGGCGCGTTGGGCGCCGCCGCCGTCGGCCTTTATCAATGTCATGGGCATGGAGGTGCATTATCGCGATGAAGGCCCCCGCGATGACCCCGAGCCGATTGTGCTGCTGCACGGTACCTCGTCCAGCCTGCACACCTGGGATGGCTGGGCCGCGGGGTTGTCACCCGCGCGCCGGGTGATCCGTTTTGACTTGCCGGGCTTCGGCCTGACCGGCCCTGATCCCGAAAGCAACTACAGCATGGACCATTACGTGCAGTTCGTGGAAGCCATGATGGAAGCGCTGGGCGTCAACCGCTATGTGCTGGCCGGGAATTCACTGGGCGGGGAAATTGCCTGGCAGACGGCCCTGGCCAATCCGGGACGTGTGAAACGACTGATTCTGGTGGACGCGGGCGGTTATCCGCTGACCGGTTCCATGCCCATCGGTTTTGTGGTGGCGCAATGGCCCGGCATCAACCATATTTCCAAATACCTGCTGCCGCGCAGCATGATCGAGCGCAGCCTGCATGACGTCTATGGTCATCCCGACCGGATTACCCCGGAGTTGGTGGACCGTTACTATGAATTGACTCTGCGCGCGGGCAACCGGGAGGCGGTCAACCAGCGTTTTGCCCAGTCTGACAAGGGCGCGAAAAGCGAGGATATCCGCAAGGTGGTGACTCCGACCCTGATCATCTGGGGCGGCAAGGACCGCCTGATCACGCCGGATACCGCCGAGAAGTTCCATCAGGATATTGCCGGCAGCTGGGTGGCAATGTTTGAAGGGCTGGGACATGTGCCGCAGGAAGAGGATCCCTCGCGCACCCTGGATGCCGTCAAGCAGTTCGTGGGCGTCAGGTAGATCCCGGAATCGGCAGGAGTTCGCGGAAATGGCCGACGGCCACGAACTCCAGCCCTTCCCGCAACGGCAGCCGGCTGTCCGGCTGCGCAATGGTCAGCAACTGGCCGATGCCGTAGGTCCGGGCGGCGCGCAGCACGCTTTCGCTGTCATCAATGAACAGGCTGCGCGCGGCGTCAAAGGGATGCGCGCGCTGCAACTCCCGCCAGAAACCCTGGTCTTCCTTCGGGAACCCCAGTTCGTGCGAACTGATGATGCGCTGGAAGAAGCCGCTGAT
>DASUIM010000138.1:0-6602 GCA_036279775.1 Fluviicoccus sp.
AGCAGGACTTTGCCGATGTGATCGGCGACTTGCAGGAGGCGGGATATGACTTCAAGCCGGAGTGGTTCGACGCCCACTTTGAATTCCGCTTCCCGAAATACGGCGATTTCGCCGTGAAAGGCATGGCGCTGGAGGTGCGGCATGCGCTGGAGCCGTGGCACGTGATGGGTGAGGAAGGCGCGCCCGGCGGTACGGTGCGCTTTGTCGATTCGTCGGTGGAGCGGGTACAGGTGAAGGTGACCGGGATGGCTCCGGACCGCTATGCCCTGCTCTGCAACGGGCGACCGGTGCCCATGCAGCCGACGGGCAGGGTCGGGGAATTCGTCGGCGGCGTGCGCTATCGTGCCTGGCAACCCCCGTCCTGCCTGCATCCGACCATTGGTGTCGATTCGCCGCTGACCTTTGATCTGGTCGACCGCTGGCAGAACCGCTCGCTGGGCGGATGCCAGTATCACGTGATGCATCCGGGCGGCCGCAACTACGACAGCTTCCCGGTCAATGCCTTCGAGGCGGAAAGCCGCCGTCTGGCGCGCTTCTTCCGGCTGGGACATACGCCGGGACGCCTGAGCGTTCCGACCACTGTACGCTCGGGAGATTTCCCCTTCGTGCTAGACTTGCGCGCCAACCGACTTTGAACGACGTCCTGATCCGCAATGCCCGCGCCCTGGCCCGCCAGGGCGCGCGGTCCGGCGTCCCGGAAAATACGCGAGCCATGACCGACCTGTTTGCCGCCCTGCCCGACGACCCCGACCGTTATCACGAGATTTTCACGGCCGAGGGCGAGGTGCGTCCGCATTGGCGCGATTTTCATGCACTGCTGGCGGCAATGACCCCGGAACAGATGCAACGACGCACCGAGCTGGTGGAGCGGCTGGTCCAGGAAAACGGCATTACCTACAACATCTACAGCACCGCCACCGACACCAGCCGGCCCTGGCGGCTGGGCTCGGTGCCGAACCTGATCCCGGCCTCGGAATGGCAGGAAATCGCGGCGGGCATCGCCCAGCGCGCCGACCTGCTGAACCGGGTCCTGGCCGACCTCTACGGCCCGCAAATGCTGCTGGCGGAAGGCCTGCTGCCGCCGGAACTGGTGTTCGGCCACAACAATTTTCTGTGGCCGTGCCGCGGCATGCAGCCGCCGGGCGGCCTGTTCCTGCATGTCTACGCCGCCGATCTGGCGCGCGGTCACGACGGCCACTGGTCGGTGATGGCCGACCGCACCCAGGCGCCGTCCGGCATGGGCTATGCCCTGGAGAACCGGCAGATTGTCGCCCGCGCCTTCCCTGAGCTGTACAAGCAGTTGCAGGTGCAGTCGCTGACCGGCTTCTTCCAGGCGCTGCAACAGACGCTGACCCGCCTGGCCCCGACGCGCGGCGAGCCGCCGCTGATCGTGCTGCTGACGCCTGGCCGCTACAACGAGACCTATTTCGAGCATGTCTACCTGGCGCGCCAGCTGGCGATGCCGCTGGTGGAAGGCAGCGACCTCACCGTGCGCCAGTCGGTGGTCTACCTGAAAACGCTGAACGGGCTGAAGCGGGTGCACGCCATCCTGCGCCGTCTGGACGACGATTTCTGCGACCCGCTGGAACTGCGCAGCGACTCGGCGCTGGGGGTGCCCGGCCTGCTGGAAGCGGCGCGGGCCGGAACCGTGCTGATCGCCAACGCGCTGGGCTCCGGCGTGCTGGAAACGCCGGGCCTGCACGGTTTCCTGCCGCGCATCGCCGAATTCCTGCTGGGCGAAAAACTGGAAATGCCGTCGCTGGATACCTGGTGGTGCGGTGAGGCTCCAGCGTTGGAAGAAGCCCAGGAACGCCTGCCGGAGCTGGTGATCAAGCCCGCCTTCCCCTCCCAACGTTTCGATCCGGTGTTCGGCAAGTCGCTGGACAAGGCGGGCCTGGCGGAGATGCGGCAGCGCATTGCCCGCCGCCCTTATGCCTATGTGGCGCAGGAGCTGAAGAAACTGTCACTGGCCCCGGTATGGCAAAGCGCCGAGGGCCGTTTCACCGCGCGATCGGCGGCGATGCGCGTCTACGCAGTCGCCACCGAAAAGGGCTGGCTGGTGATGCCCGGCGGCCTGACCCGGGTGGCCGGCAAGGAAGCCCAGGAAGTGGTGTCGATGCAGCGCGGCGGCATCAGCAAGGACACCTGGGTCTGCTTCAGCCCCAGCACGCGGCGGGAAACTCCGGCGGTGCGGCCGCTGGGCGTCAGCGACCTGCTGCGCCAGGACCCTTACCTGCCGTCGCGGGTGGCGGAAAACATGTTCTGGCTGGGCCGCTACGCCGAGCGCTGCGACAACAACGCCCGGCTGCTGCGCTCTGCACTGTCGCGGCTGGTGGAAGTGGCCGGCGACGACGATTCCGGACTGGAAGTGGCGCTGGATACCTGTCGTTTTCTGGGTCTGCTGGACGAGGACGACGATCCGGCGCTGAAACTGACCGCCTCGTTGTGTGAAAGCGAAGGCGGCAGCCTGCGCGGCTCGCTGGGATCGCTGATCTGGTGCGCCTCGCAGGTACGCAGCCGGCTGTCGCATGAGAACTGGATTGCCATTGTCGACCTGGAACAGGAAGCCGACCGCCTGCAGCCGGGCGCGATGGCGATCGGCGACTCACTGGTCTTCCTGGACCGCCTGCTGATGTCGCTGTCCTCGCTGGCCGGTTTCGCCATGGATGACATGACCCAGGACAACAGCTGGCGCTTCCTGATGATCGGCCGGCGGCTGGAACGGCTGCAATTCCTGGCTTCAGCCATCGCCCGGCTGCTGGAAACCCCGGCCGCCACCGGCCGCACCGGCCTGGACTGGCTGCTGGAGCTGGCGGACAGCACCATCACCTACCGCAGCCGCTACCTGTCGACCGCGCAGCTGATTCCGGTGCTGGACCTGATCCTGCTCGATCCGGCCAACCCGCACGCGCTGATCTACCAGCTGGACAAGCTGGTCAGCTCGCTAAGGCAGGTGGGCGACGACGAGGATTACGGTCTGGCAGCTATCCGCGACCAGCTGGCAACGCTGGATCTGGGGGTGCTGGAAAGTGAAATGCAGTACCCCGCGCGGCTGCCGAAAGCGCTGGCCATTCTGGCGCGCCTGCTGCATGACATTGCCCGGGCGGGCCTCGGCCTGTCCGACCAGCTGACCCTGCGCTATTTCGCGCATGTCGACAGCATCAGCCACCCCACGGTATCGACCTGACATGCCCGCCTATCGCGTCATCCACGAAACCGAATACCGCTACCGCTGGCCGGTATCGCTGTCGCAGCAGCTGCTGCACCTTCAGCCGCGTGACATGCCCTGGCAAAGGGTTCACACCCGTTCCCTGGTTGTGGAGCCGCCGCCGGTGCAAATGCATCAGGGCACGGACAGCTTCGGCAACCCCTGCACCCGGTTGGAAATCAACCAGCCGCATACCCTGCTGCGCGTCAGCGCCGAAATGCATCTGGAGGTGCTACCGCGCCCGCGCCTGCTGGCGTTCGCCGACTCCCCGGCCTGGGAGGACGTGGTCGAATCCTGCCGCTACCACAGCGGCCCGATAGAACCGGATCAACTGGAGGCGCTGGCTTACCGGCAGGAGTCTCCTTACATCCGCATCAAGCATGTCTTCGCCGACTATGCGCGGCAAAGCTTCACCCCGGGGCGCCCCCTGCTGGAAGCGGTGGAAGCCCTGATGTCGCGCATCCACGAGGAATTCACCTTTGACCCGGAAGCCACCCACGTGGCCACGCCGCTGACCGAGGTGCTGGAGCGCAAGCGCGGGGTCTGCCAGGACTTCGCGCACCTGATGCTGGCCTGCCTGCGGGCGCTGGGCCTTCCCGCCCGCTATGTCAGCGGTTATCTGTTGACACAGCCGCCGCCCGGCCAGCCGCGCCTCATCGGGGCGGACGCCTCGCACGCCTGGGTTTCGGTGTGGTGTCCCGATGCCGGTTGGACAGACTTCGATCCCACCAATGACGTGGTGCCCGGCACCGAACACATCACCCTGGCCTGGGGCCGCGATTTCAGCGATGTCTCGCCGCTGCGCGGCGTTATCCTTGGCGGCGGCGACCACGATCTGGAGGTGCGGGTGACGGTGATGCCGGAAGCAGAAGAAACCTGAAACGGCCGGGGCTATCCAATCCGGGACTATTGCCGTCGCCGCCTCTATAATCGCGTTTTCCCAGACTTCATAGAACTCCCATCACGTGGAAGCACACGGCCTCGGATTCCTGCGCGAATCGATGATCTTCCTGTTGGCGGCGGGCATTCTGGTGCCCTTGCTGCATCGCGCCCGCGTGCCCACCGTACTGGGTTATCTGGCCATCGGCGGCCTGATCGGCCCCTACGGCCTTGGCTTGTTCACCGCGGAAATTCCCTGGCTGGCCGACATCGTCATTACCGATCTGAAGGGCGTGCAGGCGCTGGCCGAACTGGGCGTGATCTTCCTGCTGTTCATGATCGGGCTGGAATTGTCGCTGGACCGGCTGTGGGCGATGCGGCGGCTGGTGTTCGGGCTGGGTTCGCTGCAGGTGGTGGTGACAGCCTGCCTGATCGGCGGCGTGGCGCGCGCCTTCGGCAACAGTCTGGCGGCGTCGGTGGTGCTGGGCAGCTGCCTGGCGCTGTCTTCCACCGCCATTGTCATGCAATTGCTGGTAGAACGCCGCCAGTTGGGCTCGCCGCTGGGCCAAACGGCATTCGCCATCCTGCTGATGCAGGATCTGGCGGTGGTGCCGATCCTGTTCCTGGTCGGCATTCTCGGCCAGCCCCATGCGGAGGGTGTCGGCACCGAGTTGCTGGTCTCGCTGGCGCAGGCCGCCGCCGTCATCGCCGCCATCTATGCCCTGGGCACGCGCCTGATGCGGCCGATGCTGCATCTGGTAGCGCGCACCCGCAGCCCGGACATGTTCACCGCCACGACACTGCTGATCATTCTCGCCTGCTCGACCCTGACCGGCGCGGGCGGGCTGTCGATGGCGCTGGGGGCGTTCCTGGCGGGGCTGCTGCTGGCGGAAACCGAGTTCCGGCATTCGGTGGAAGTCACGATCGAACCGTTCAAGGGGCTGCTGCTGGGCCTGTTCTTCATGTCGGTGGGCATGGGCATCGACTACCGGGTGGTGGGGCGGGAGGCAGGCTGGATCGCCGGGTCGGTGGCCGGGCTGTTTCTGATCAAGGGCGGCATCACGGCGGCGCTGGCGCGATTGTTCCGTCTGCCGCGCGCCACGGCGGTGGAAACCGGGTTGCTGCTGGGCCAGGGCGGCGAATTCGCCTTCGTGGTGGTGGGCATGGCGATGACGCTGGGCATTGTCCCGGCCGCCACCGGCCACTTCATGCTGATCGTGACCGGCCTGTCGATGGTGGCGACGCCGCTGGCGGCGCAGCTGGCGCGGCGGCTGGCGGCGCGACTGGCAGCCCCCGGCAAACCGGCCTCCCGTGACGCCGACATTCCCGACGAGGTCAGCGGCCATGTCATCATCGCCGGCTTTGGACGGGTGGGACGGATGCTGACGCGAATCCTGGATGCGGAAGGCATTCCCTACCTGGCGCTGGAGCGCAACGCCCGGCTGGTGGAACAGGCGCACGCCGATGGAATGCTGGTCTACTTTGGCGACGCCGCCCGCCCGGAACTCCTGCGCAAGGCCCACCCCGATCGCGCCCGCGCGGTGCTGGTCACGCTGGACCACCCCGAGGCCGCCGAACAGGTGGTGCGCACCATCCATGACGAATGGCCGCTGCTGCCGGTTTTCGCCCGCGCCCGCGATACCGCCCACGCCCGACGCCTGCTGCAACTGGGCGCGGCCGAAGTCATTCCTGAAGCCGTGGAGGCCGGACTGCAACTGGCCGGGCGGGCGCTGGCCAGCATGGGCGTTCCGGAAGACGCGGTGCGGCGGCATCTGGAAACCCAGCGCGCATGGCAGGTGGAGCGCCTGAAGGGCTGAAGGCGCGGCGGACAATTGCTTTCAGCGATCCGACCTCTTAGCATCACGACTCATTGCCCGCCGCCAGGCCAAGGACCTTTTGCCATGAAAATACTGTTGCCGGGCCTGACCGCCCTTCTGATCACCCTCACCGGCTGTTCCGTCTTCCAGACGCCCGCCCTCGACCCCATTACCCAGATCTCGCGCCTGGAGCCGGGTATGAGCAAGGAAACCGTGCGGCGCATGCTCGGCGAACCGGCCAAGGCCGAATTCAACAGCCGCGCCGATGCCTGGCACTATTGCCGCAGCGGCAAGACCGCCCATGAATTCGCCGTCGTCACGTTCTACGACGGCAAGGTCACCACCGCCCGCCTGCTCACCGCCAATGTTGAGGACAGCAAAACCGCCGAACATTGCGAACTGGCCATCAAGCCGGTGCTATTCCCACCGGCGCGTTAAGCAGGCTGACAGTCCGGAACGCCGGGTTCCGGTCCCGGCGTTCACTTCATGAATTTGGTGAACAGCATCGTCATCACCGAATCCGGCATCAGGCTCATCAAGCCCTTCACCGGCTTCCACGGCAGCGCCGGGACAATGGCGTTGGCCTTCTTCGCCGCAATCACCGCCAGCATCTGCTTCGCCGCCACTTCGGCTTCAATCACGAACGGGTATTTCTCCATGCCCGGCGCAATGTCGGTCTTGATGAAGCCGGGATGAAT
>DASUIM010000139.1:0-2187 GCA_036279775.1 Fluviicoccus sp.
TGTTGCACCAGCAGGCGGAAGATGGCGAGACGGGTTTCCTGGGCCAGGGCGGCCAGACGGGTAACGGCGTCGGGGGAAGTCAGGGGCATCGGGGCGGCCTATAATTTTCGATATTTCCGGAATTATGGAAATATAGCATGACAGGCCGGTGACACGTTGCTGCCCCGGCCAGGATTCCTTTCAGAATTTCAGGGCGATGCCGACGGCGGTTTGCCCGGTGTCCACATCCAGCTTCCCCTGATCGCCGATATCCTTGAAATCCAGGTCCAGCGCCAGGGAGCGCTTTTCCAGCAGCAGCGACAATCGCCGGTAGTCCAGGGAAACGCCCGCCATGACAGCCGTGCCGCTTCCCTTGACCTGACCGGAAACCGACCGGGTGAATTCCGGGAAAGTCATACTGGCGCTGCCTCCCGCCACCAGGCAAAGCGAAACCCCGGCGTACAGGCCCACGGTAACGCCATGGCTGGCGCGCGTGGAGAAGGGGGTCAACCGCAGCATCGGCGAAACGGTGAACATGTCGTAGCTGACCTCGGCATTGCTGGCGGTATGGCTGCCGTGCAGGAATTCCACGGACATCCCGGGCTGCAGCCGGTCGCCCTGTTTCCAGAACCCACCGCGTATCCCGCCGAAGTTGCCGCCCTCGAACCGTACCGGATGGCTGGCGCTGACCGGCGCGCAGAAGAAACACTGGCTGGTGGCCGACACGGTGGTTTCAAAGGAATCGCCGGGACCCGTGATCAATCCCAGAAAGCTGTCGACCTGCCACGGCGCCGGAGCCGTTCGGGGGCTTTCAACGGCGGCGGGTGCCTGTTCGTCGTCCGTGTCCATTTCGGCGTGGATTGGCGGGGCGATCAGCCAGAGTGAGATCAGGGTCAGTCGGTAGCGGGATAGCAGCATGTCGGGATTCCGGGGCTGGACTCATCCTTCCAGTATAGCCATTTTATTTGTGTGGGATTGTCTTTCCCGCATCGGTGCACCGGCCGATGTTGACAATGTCAAAATAAGATCCCATGATGCTGCAATAATGATCAGAACCATTGAGGGAATGCCCATGTCCACCGTCGAAGCCTTCGCCGAGCGCGGCACTGCCTGGCTCATCCGCAACCTGCAGAAACGGGTTCCCTACAACCCGGAGAACCCCTTTCTGGCGGGCGCGCTGGCCCCGGTCAATGTGGAAAGCACCGTTACCGACCTGAAAGTGACGGGCCGGATTCCCAGGGAACTGAACGGCCTTCTGGCGCGCATCGGGCCCAATCCGCTGAACGTGGCCAACCCCGGCGCCTACCACTGGTTCCTGGGCGACGGCATGGTGCACGGCCTGCGCCTGCGCGACGGCAAGGCGCAGTGGTACCGCAACCGCTGGGTGGGCGTGGACAGCGTCAATAAAGCCTTGGGGCGGCCGAAAGCGCCCGGTCCCCGTCGCGGGGCCATCGAGGTGGTGAACACCAACATCATCGGTCATGCCGGTCGGTTGTGGGCGCTGGTGGAAGCGGGCGCGCTGCCGGTGGAGATGGATGGCGAGCTGAATACCGTGAAGCACGGCCTGTTCGACAGTGCCGTCCGTACCGCCTTTTCCGCCCACCCGCACCGGGACCCGGACACCGGCTGCCTGCATGCGGTCTGCTATGACCCGCTGTACCAGAACCGGGTGCAGCACATCGTCATCGACGCTACCGGACAGGTGGCGCGGCAGGTGAATGTGCCGGTCAGCCACGGCCCGATGATCCATGACTGCGCCATCACCCAAAGCCAGGTGGTCATCCTTGACCTGCCCGTCACATTCTCGGTGAAGTCGATGCTGCAGGGTTCCGGCCTGCCATATGCCTGGAATCCGAAGCACGAGGCGCGCGTCGGGCTGTTGCCGAAGCAGGGCGGGGCGGAGGACGTGCGCTGGTTCAGCGTCGATCCCTGCTATGTTTTCCACCCCTGCAATGCCTATGACCTGCCGGACGGCAGCGCCATCCTCGACGTGGTGGTGCATGAACGCATGTTTGACCGCTCGCGGCACGGCCCGGAAAGCCAGAAGGTGACCTTCGAGCGCTGGAGGCTGGACAACGCCACGCGGCGGGTACAGCGCACGGTGCTGTCGGAAACGGCCCAGGAATTCCCGCGCCTTGACGAGCGCCTGACCGGCAAGCCTTACCGCTACGCCTATTCGGCGGGCATCGACATCGACAACCAGCGGCC
>DASUIM010000140.1:0-3036 GCA_036279775.1 Fluviicoccus sp.
CCGCCGGGGCGTCTGAAGTCTTCAAGTGGACCGACGAGCAAGGCAAGGTGCATTACGGCGACAAGCTGGTGGCACCTGAGACCAGCAACCGGATGGAGGTGAATGGAGAGTCGCCCCGTGAGCTCCATATCCGCCAGCAGCGGGAGCGGCAGGCCCGCTGGGAGGAGCACATGGCTCAATGGGGGGCGAAGTCTGAGGCCAACAGCCGCGAGCAGAAAAAAACGGATGCCGTGACTTCGCCCTCTGAACGGAGCGAGGCGTCATCCTCCCCGGCAACCCGCATCAAGCCCCCGGCGTTCCCGGGCATGCCTGCCTTCGATCCCGACCAGAGATCGGTGCCGGTCAACCCGAAGGAAGTGGCGGCGGCGTGCAAGGGTCTGGCTGACCGTATTTCAAAGAAGAAGCCGGGGGAAACCTGGGAGGAGTTGTCGCGGGAGTTCAACAAGACCTGTCCCGGCATTGCGTATGAGTGCTTTATTTACAAGCGCCACCAGAAGCCGGACAAGTGCCAGTGGGTGAAGCGCACCCGGGAAAACAATGCGATGGTCAGGACGAATGTTTATGAGTAAGGCGGCTCCAACCAAGGGCTGAAGACCGTCACGCCGGTGGTGATGAAGTCGGCGATATTGCACGTGGCCGCGCTTTTCCGCCCTCCTGTGGAACAGGGGGGAAGAATTCCTGATTTGCGTGCCAATATGGCACATGGTTTGACTTTGGTCTTAGCGCCGGGCATCATGCTTACGTGCCAATCTGGCACTCAGGAGAAGCCCATGACCACCGCAATCCCCCGGGTGACGGCCCGAATTGATGTGAATACCCAGGAGCTGCTGGCGAAAGCGGCGGCCATTTCCGGGATTTCCAGTATTAACTCCTTTGTGTTGAATGCAGCCGTTGAAAAGGCGAAACAGATTATTGAGCGCGAGCAGGCGTTGCAATTGTCGGCGCGCGACGCGGCCTTGTTGATGGAGGCGCTGGACCGGCCCGCCGTGGCGAATCCAAGGTTGAAAGCCGCTTTTGCGCGTTATGACGAGCAAAGCCAATAATGCAAACGGTGTTGCTTGATAAAATCCGGCATAACCGGCAGCGTTTTGATTGCGGTGTGGAACCGTTGAATAATTATTTCCGGTTAATGGCGGGGCAGCAGGCCCGGAAGGATAATGCCCGGACGTTTGTGCTGGAAGATGGTGATCAGCCGGAATCCATTATGGGGTTTTATACGCTGACCATGACGACGCTGGATTTATCAGCCTTGCCTGTCCATTTGCAGAAGAAGCATCAGTCGGCGACGTCGGCGGGGTTGATTGCGCGGTTGGCGGTGGACAGGCGTTATCAGGGGCGGGGTTTGGGGGAGTGGTTGTTGGTGGATGCGCTGAAGAAGTTGCTTCAGGCCAGTGATATGGTGGGGTTTCCGGTGGTGGTGGTGGATGCGAAGGATGGGGCGAAGCCGTTTTATGAGAGGTATGGGTTTGTAGGGTTTGAGGATGCCGGGCAAAAATTGTTTATGACGGTGGCGGACATTCGGGGGATGGAGGAGTAGCGGGTGTATAAATACCCTTTATCCTCGATCAAGATTAATTTTGCTCTGTCCCCGGTTTTCCATTCTTAATTATTTCAAGGCGGCCCGGAGCATGGTTTTTGCTTTTCCGGTAGGTTAAAAAATTAAAAATTTACTTAATTTTCCGATTCATTAACTGGAGCCCATTTTCTGTTTTTTCCAAGCATTTTCTGACTAATTTTTGCTATGAAAAGTCCTGCTATGCCAAATGCCCCTCCTCGGCTATCAGTGCCTTCAAGATACCTTTCGAAACCTCCAAAGATACCTATTAGCCAAGCCAAAAAGAATAGCGAACTGGATACGAGGCAAATGTATTGATAAATCTTGATGGTTCTCGGTCTAGGATCAGACATGATAATGAAGTAAATCAGGGATAATGCGTAAAACAGCGGCAGAGTCAGAAGCATCTGGTGTGCAGAATTGATGTCCATTAATAAAGCTCCTAATTTATAAGCTGTTAATTCTGTTATAGACGTGATTATAGACGTGATTATTGTCGTTTGAAAGCGAGGCATAAAATGATAGCCCTTCGTGTGAGTACCAATCACCCCAACCGCTTCCTGTATCTGTTCGGCGAAACCCCCGCCCACCCCCGAAACGCCCTTGTAAACGCACTCTGCTCCGAATACCCCAACAGGAAAGCAATCTGATTCAAATCCAGCCGCCGGTCCCCCAGATAATGCTTCGCCAACCGGAACCGCGTCTCCCGCAACATCCCGTTGAAGTTCAACCCCCGGTCCTCCAGCCGCCGGTGCAGCGTCCGCGTCGACAGGTTCAAACGTTCCGCCACCGAATCCAGCGTCGGCACGCCGCTGTTCAGCATCTCCACGCAAATCGCCTGCACCGAATCCAGAAACGCATCCGGCTGCTCCGACTTGTCCAGCAAGGCCTCGGCCTGCTTCTCCAGCAATTCCAGCAGGAACGGATTCTGCCCGTTCACCGGCAAGGCCAGCAGCGGCAGGGCAATCTCGATCGCCACGCGCGGCTGGTTGAACAGCACCCGGCAGCCCATCAATGCCTCGAACATCGCCACGGGGTAGGGTGCGTTATGCGTGAAGTGGATGGCTTCCGGCCCGAAAGTCGCGTTCGCTTCCATCGACACAATCGACCGTACAAAGGTGATCAGCCCGCCCATGAACACTTCGTTCGACAGATGCGTGGAAATGCCCTGATCGGCGTCCCAGCTGATCTTCAGTACCCGGCCGTCGCTGTCCAGATGCACGTCCGACATGTTGTGCAGCAGCTTCTGGTAACGCTGGAAACGCAGCAGCGCTTCGCCCAGCGTGCCGCAATGCATGATCAGGTAAGCCATCACGCCGGTATGTTCCGGCTGCACGCACGCGCCGATCTTCAGGCCCAGCGCCGGTTCGTGCAGTTGCGCCTGCAGGCTTTCCAGTAGGTCCCACCACATCGTCATCGGCATTTGCGCGTGCGCGGGCCAGGCGGCCAACCGGTGGCGGATGGACGGGGCGGCTATGCCG
>DASUIM010000141.1:0-4756 GCA_036279775.1 Fluviicoccus sp.
ATCCTTAATTTTGATGCCTGCCTGATGGGCATGTACGAAGTGGCGCACACCTTTGTCGGCCTGTCGGAATATCTGGTCGCTTCCGAGGAAGTGGAGCCGGGTGACGGTGATGATTACCAGTCGGTGTTGACGGTCCTGAAGGGATCGCCGCAGCTGACGCCGCTGGAGTTGTCGAAGCAGATTACCCGGACGTTTCGCGGCAGCTATGTCGCCGACCCGAACTTCCGCGATGACGCGGTCACCAAATCGGTCACCCGCCTGTCGGCAGTCCCGGCCCTGCAGGATGCCATCGAGAGTCTGGCCGCCTATCTATCCGCGCACATGACGGAACATCGCATTGCCGTGCAGGCGGCACGGTCCGGCAGTACCGCCTATGCCAACGATCACAGTCATGACCTGTGGGACTTCCTCAGCAAGCTGGAAGCGCAGCCCTCCGTGATGGCGGACGGGACGCTCGGCTCATTGATCGGTGCGGTGAAACTGGCGCACATGGATGCGGTGGTGGATAACCGAGTCTACGCAGTGGACCCGTTGTCGCCAATCAGCCGCTCGCGCGGTCTGGCCATCTTCCTGCCCAGTAATTCGCAGATTACCCAGGATGATTTGTCACTCTACGAAGGTCAGTCCAGCAATCTGTATGGCCGCACCCACTGGCGCGATTTCATCAATACTCTGGTTACCGGCGATCCGGGATCGTTGCTGGAAAGAACCACAGGAAACTTTTCATTCGCCATCCGCTGGGATGATCCGGCCGTTGATCTGGACCTGTATATCAGCGAGCCGGAAAAACTGGTGGCGCCCTATATCAACCAGCAAACCAATAATGGCTATTTCACGGAAGATTCCGGCGCCAGCGGCTTGCCGATGGAAGCCTATGTCGCGGCGGATCAGGTGCAAAAAGGTGACTACGAGGTCTTCGTCAATTATTACGCCGGAGACAAGCCAACGACAGTGGACTTGTACTACGCCGATGCCGATACCCCGGAAACCAAGGTCGACAGCCGGGTCATGCCCGTCAGTGGTTTGCCCTATGCGCCGCTGGACAGCCATCCGCTGAATGACGCCCAGATCGCGGCTAACGGTTATGCCGATTGGTGGTTTCCGGGTGGCATCACGCGCAACATGGCTGGCAAGGCAGCGCTGAGTCAGGCCTACCGGCTTCCCGACGGCAAGCGCGTCATCGTCAATTTCAAGGAGCGCCGCGCCAAGCTGAAGCGCCTGGCGCTACAGCGGCCAAAGGGAGTCACCGCGAAATGAGCAAGGTATGGTATCTGGGCGTCATGCTGGCCGGAGCGCTTTCGGCCTGCGAGTCCGGCAAAACGGCCGTTGCCTCGGGTTTGTCCCGCCCGGAAACGGTACTGACGGTTCCCGGAGTTATCGCCGGTGCTCAGCGGTATCAGGGCATGGCCGTGCAGGTGCGCGGTTTTGATGCGGGGTGGCAGGGGGAATGCCGGTCAGGACCGCCGGTCAGCCGTTCGGACTGGCAACTGCAGGATGGCGGCAAATGCCTGTATGTCCACGGTCCGCGCCCGGTGGCGCGTCAGGATGCGGGCAAGCCGGTGCTGGTGAAGGTCAACGGTGTGTTGAAGACAGCCCCGAACGGGGTGCTTTATCTGGATGCGCGCTGAAGGACTGCACGCTCAATCAGTCACGATAACCCGGATTGACCCGGTCCAGCTTGCGCAGCAGGGCAGGCCACGCCAGCGCGCCGCCCATGCCCAGCGTCACCTGGGTGATCTGGGCCGGAGCCATGTCCAGAATCGGCTGCGGGATATGTACCAGTTCACCGCCGCCGGACTGCGCCCGCACTTGAATCATGCAGGTCGCTTCAAAGATGTACATACCCAGAAAGGCCTCGGCGACCGAAGTGCCGACCGTCAGCAGCCCGTGATTGCGCAGCATCAGGAAACGCTTGTCGCCCAGGTCGCGCACCAGTCGCGGTTTCTCCCCTTCCAGTAACGCCACGCCCTCATAGTCATGGTACGCCAGCGAAGACAAGACGAAGAAGGATTGCTGCGACAGCGGCAGCACCCCGTTTTTCTGCGCGGAAACCGAGACGCCGTTGATCGAGTGGGTGTGCATCACGCATTGCGCATCCGGGCGGGCTTCATGAACGCAACTGTGGATGGTGAATCCGGCGGGATTCACCGGGTAGGGGGAGTCCGAAATCTTCTCCCCGGCCAGATTGATCTTCACCAGTGATGATGCCGTGATTTCCTCAAACATCAGGCCATAGGGATTGATCAGGAAATGTTCCGTGCCGGGAATCTTGACCGAGATGTGGGTAAAGATCAGGTCGTCCCAGCCGTAAAGGGCCACCAGACGGTAGGCGGCCGCCAGGTCGACACGGGCCTGCCATTCTTCGGGTGAGACACGGTTTTGCAAGGAGTCGTTCATGGCGGGCCTTCCTGACGGACCATCGAGGGGAAAGGGTTAGCTGGGCAGCTTGCTGCCGACCGGCCGCTGCGTGGGGCGGACAATGTCCCACAGTCCCAGATTGTTCAACTCCAGCTCCATCATGCTGCGAATGACGGCGGCGTTGTCCACGCCCAGGGCCTGGGTCAGCAAACGTTTGCCGGTGGCCAGCGGCACCGTGCGCACCACCTTGCGTATTTTCAGCAGGTTGCTGGCGCTCATGCTCAGCGAATCAAAGCCCATCGCCATCAGCAGGATGGCCGTGCCGGGGTCGCCGGCCATTTCGCCGCAAATGCCGACCGGCTTGCCGATGGCGTGGCATTCATTGACGATGTATTGCAGCGAGCGCAGCACGGCGGGGTGATAGGGCGTGTACAGGTCGGCCACGCGCGAGTTGTTGCGATCGACCGCCAGCAGATACTGTGTCAGGTCGTTGGAACCGACGGAAACGAAATCGACCAGGCTGGCCAGGTCACGGATTTGCAGCAGGGCGGCGGGCACTTCAATCATGATGCCCAGTTTCGGCATCGGAATATCAACCTTTTCCTCTTCCTGAACTTCGGTCAGCGCCCGGTGCACCAGATGCTGCGCTTCCTCGATTTCAAACACCGAGGACACCATCGGCAGCATGATTTGCAGGTTGTTCAGACCGATGGACGCTTTCAGCATGGCGCGCATCTGCACCAGGAAAATTTCCGGATGGTCCAGGGTGATGCGGATGCCGCGCCAGCCCAGCGCCGGATTGACTTCGTTGATCGGGAAATAGGGCAGATCCTTGTCACCGCCGATATCCAGCGTGCGCATGGTGACGGGGCGCGGTTCAAACGCCGCCAGTTGCTGCCGGTAGATGGTGCGTTGTTCTTCCTCGCTGGGGAAGCGGTCACGCAGCATGAAGGGAATTTCGCTGCGGTAGAGCCCGACCCCTTCCGCGCCGCGATCGCGCGCGCGCGCCACATCGGCCATCAGGCCGGTGTTCACGTACAGCACCACCTTGTGACCGTCCGGTGTCTCGGCGGGCAGGTCGCGGTAGGCGTCCAGACCGGCCACCAGTTGCCGTTCTTCCTTGATGATTTCCTTGTAGCGCTTGCGCAGTTCCCGCGAGGGATGCACATATACCCGCGACTGGTAGGCATCAACAATCATCTCGGCGTCGTCAAGGCTGGTGACGGGCAACTCCGCCACGCCGACCACGGTGGGAATCCCCAGCGCCCGGGCGACAATCGCCATGTGCGAGTTGGCCGCGCCGGTGGTGGTGACGATGGCGGCAATACTCTCGATCGGGATTTCCACCAGGGTTGCCGTGGAGATTTCTTCACCGATCAGGATGCTGTGCTCGGCAAAATCGCGGTTGGTGTTGCCGGTCTGCTTTTGCAGGTGCGCCAGGATGCGCCGCCCCAGATCGCGAACGTCGGCCATGCGCTCGCGCAGGTACGGGTCGTCCATTGCGGCGAAGCTTTGCATGTGTTCATCAATCACCGCGCGCAGGGCGCCTTGCGCCCAGTTGCCCGCATGGATCTTTTCGACAATTTCCCCGCCCAAGGCGTTGTCGTCCAGCATGCGCAGGTAAACATCGAACAGGGCGCGCTCTTCGGGCATCAAGGACTCGGTCATCTTGTTGCCGAGCATCTGCATTTCGGCGCGCACCGCGTTCAGCGCCTGGTTCAGCTGGTTCAGTTCGCTGTCAATGTCCTCCACGCCGCGATCGGGCACGGAGTCAATATCCGCCGGGGGATAGATGACCACGGCGCGGCCCATGGCGATGCCGCTGGCGCCGGCGACACCCTGGAAAATGCGCGGGCTGTTGACGTTCTTGGGGGAGTGCAGGTTGTCCAGCTGGCCCAGGGCGCGGGCATGGGCCACCACCCCGGAAATCTGGGCGGAAAGCGTGACCAGGAAAGCTTCTTCCGACTCGCCGAAGCGGCGTTTTTCCTGTTGTTGCACCACCAGCACGCCCAGCACCTTGCGCCGGTGCATGATGGGCACGCCGAGGAAGGAGTTGTAGCGTTCCTCGCCGGTTTCAGGCAGGTAGCGGTATTTGGGGTGGGCGGAAGCCTCTTCGAGGTTGATCAGCTCCTCGCGCTGGCCGACCAGGCCGACCAGACCTTCCGACAGGCCCAGCGACACCACGCCGACAGCATCGGGATTCAGCCCGCGCGTGGCCATCAGCACATAGCGGTTGCTGCGTTCATCCAGCAGATAGATGGAGCATACTTCGGTGCTGAGCGCTTCCTGGACGTTCTCCACGATCACGTCCAGCGCGGTCAGCAGCGAGGAAGCGGAATCCACTTCCTGCACGATCTTGCGAAGTATGTCGAGCATGCGCCAACCCCTCGTGAATGCG
>DASUIM010000142.1:0-7391 GCA_036279775.1 Fluviicoccus sp.
CTGGTCGGCATCTTCGGCATCAACCAGCCGCCCACCGGCTCCAAGGACCCGTTCGCGCTGCGCCGCGCCGCCATCGGCCTGCTGCGCATCATCATTGAACAGGAACTGCCGCTGGACCTGACCGTGCTGGCGCAACAGGCCGTCAACGCTTACGGCACCAAGCTGGCCAACGCCAACACCGTCAGCGACGTCTTTGAATTCCTGCTCGGCCGCTACCGCGCCATGTATGAAGAACAGGGCGTCGGCGTCGACGTGATCCAGTCGGTGCAGGCGCTGAAGCCGGGCAAGCCGCTGGACTTCTCGCGCCGGGTGCTGGCCGTGCAGGCCTTCCGCGCCCTGCCGGAGGCCGCCGCCCTCGCCGCCGCCAACAAGCGCGTCGCCAACATCCTGGCCAAGGACGAGTCGGTCACCACCGGCACCGTCAACAACGCCTTACTGGCCGACGCTGCCGAACAGGCGCTGGCGCAACAGGTGGCCGGACTGCAGGCTGAACTGGCTCCGCTGTTCGCCGCCGGGGACTACACCGCCGCGCTGGCCAAGCTGGCCTCACTGCGCGACGTCGTTGACCGCTTCTTCACCGAAGTCATGGTCAATGCGGAAGACGCCGCCGTGCGCCGCAACCGCCTGACGCTGTTGGCCAACCTGCGCGCCCTCTTCCTGGCAATTGCGGATATCTCGCAATTGCAGTAAGAAGGAAAGTCGCAACCAACGTGAAAACGGCCCCTTGCGGGCCGTTTTCATTTTCACCCTACTCCAGGACCCGTCATGCCCACCACCGCCATCCACCGCACCCTGCTGATCGCTGTCATCGTGCTGTTGCTGTACTTGGGATTCCGGGTACTGGCGCCGTTCATCGTGCCGATGGTGTGGGCGGGGGTCCTCGCCTATGTCACCTGGCCTGCCTACCGGTACCTGAAACGCCTGACCGGCGGCGGTGCCAACAGCACGGCGGCGCTGATGACGGTGCTGCTGTCCCTGGTGCTGGTGATCCCCATGGCCTGGGGCATCTATGTGCTGCAGGACGAGGCCGGCAAAGTCATGGGCCGGGTCAGCGCCCAGTTGTCTTCCGGAACCCTGAAAATCCCGCCGTTCATCCATACCCTGCCCGGCATCGGGCCGGAACTGGAGCGCTTTCTCGACCGTCTGCTGCATGAACCCGGCGCGCTGCGCGCGCAGCTCGAGCGGATCACCCAGCATGCCTGGGGATCGGCGGGGGCCATTGCCGGCGGCATCAGCCGCAACGCCGCCAAGCTGGGCATGACCATGGTGACGCTGTTCTTTTTCTACCGCGACGGTGAATTGCTGATGGCTCAGATCCGCACCGCGCTGCAACACCTGATCGGCCGCCGCGCCAACGGTTATGTGCAGGCGGCGGCGGACATGACGCGGGCGGTGGTCATCGGCATCGTGCTGACCGCGCTGGCGCAGGGCTTGCTGGCGGGCATCGGCTATGCGGTGGCGGGCATGGACAGCCCGGTGTTCCTGGCAGCCGTCACCACACTGATCGCGATGGTTCCGTTCGGCACGCCCTTCGCCTGGGGCAGCGTGGCGATCTGGCTGTTTTCACGCGGGGATGTGGTGGCGGCGCTGGGGCTGGCGGCGTGGGGCACCTTCGTGATCAGCTGGGTGGACAACATCATCCGGCCCATCGTCATTTCCAGCAAGACGCACATTCCCTTCCTGCTGGTGATGTTCGGCGTGCTGGGCGGACTGAACGCCTTCGGCATGGTGGGGTTGTTCCTGGGGCCGGTAATCCTGGCGGTGCTGGTGGCGGTATGGCGGCAATGGCTGGAGGGGGAAAAGGCGGAGGTCTGAGCACCCGCCTACTTGCGGTACTTATCCCGCGCCAGCATCACCTTCAGCAGCCGCATCGTCTGCTGCGGTTCGTCCGGCAGGTTGTAATTGAAGATCAGCGACGGCATGTAGCCACCCGGCTCTCCTCGCCCGGACAGCTCAATTTTCGTGCCGCCGCCCGGCAGCGGCGTCAGCCGCCAGGTACTTTCCAGATCGTAGAGGTGCACGCGGCGGCCGTCCTGTTCCGGCATCGGCACGTCGCGCACTGCCTGGCTGCGGATCACCACCGCGCCGGACGCGCCCTCGCGGCGCAACATCGAACGCAATACCGTATCGCGCTCCTTGAACGGATAGGGCAGCTTGTAGACCACATAGACCCAGTTGGCGTCACCCTCATGGCGCAGCCGCTTCACCTTGCGGATGCGGGCAATCCATTCCGGCCAGGCGGGAATGTCGCGCAGCACCGCCACCACCGTTTCCAGCGATTGCGGCACCTGCATTTCCGAGCGGAATTCATCGTAATCATTGCCCGCCTGCGGCCGGGTATAGACCCGGATCTGGCGCTGGCTATCGTCGCGCGCCAGCTCCCAGCCGCTGTCGGCGACGGCGACGGTCATCAGCACCGCCGGCAACAGGCCGCACACCCAGGACGGAAACAAGGAGGACCTCAGCGGAAATAGCGTTGCAGCATGCGCTCGGCATACGCGCGCAGATTGGGGTACGGGGCCACGATCGGCGGCCACGGCGAGTTGTCGCTGATCAGCGTCAGCTGGGCGATGAAACCGAAGGCGGAGGCATCAATTTCCGAGGGCTCGTCCCCAAAGAAATACGGCTGGTCGCCCAGCAGCAGCGACAGCACCGCCACATCCTGGGCGGCAAAGGCGTAAATCTGTTCCTGGCTGTGCCTCGCCGTGCCCTGCCCCAGCAGGTCGCGCTTCATTTTTTGCTGGATGACCTGCGGCAGTACCTTGCGCACCGGGAACGGCAGCTTGCCGAACAGCGAATCACGGATCTGCGGCCAATAACGGGCATCAACCCAGCGGCTGTACAGGGCGAAGAAATAGAGGCGGTCTTCCAGCAAGGCTTTCAGCGCATGCGACTGCGCCTTCTGCACTGGCGTCAGTTGCCGGTCAAAATCCAGATTGTGCTTGTGCTTCAGGTAGTCGATGCAGAGTGTGGAGTCCGGAATCATCCGGTTGTCGACGCGGATCGAGGGCAGCTTGCCCAGCGGCGCTTCGCGCGGATCGTTGGTGTAATGGTTCTCGTAGGGCAGCCCGGCCATGCGCAGCCAGGTTTCCAGCTTCAGGCAGAAGGGGCTCATGTTCGGCAGCCCCAATGACGGATGGAACTGGTACAACTCGATCATGACGGCCCTCCCGCAACATTCAATTTATTGAATATGCGCCAGAATGCCGTCCAGTTCCTCAAAAGAGTTGTAACTGATCACGACCTTGCCCTTGCCCTTCTTGTTGTACTGGATGTCCACCCCGGCGCCCAGGCGCTCGGCCAGCCACTGCTGCAGCTCGGCGACATTCGGGTCAACCTTGGCGGGCTTTTGCGCCCCCTTGTCCTTGGCGGCCAGCAGGCTGCGCACCAGCGCCTCGGTCTGGCGCACGGAGAGTCCCTTGGCAACGATGGTGCGCGCCGCTTCGGTCTGCTGGGCTTCCGGCAGCGCCAGCAGCGTGCGGGCATGACCCATTTCCAGGTCGCCGTGTTCCAGCAGCGTCTTCACATCGCGCGGCAATTGCGTCAGGCGCAGCAAGTTGGTGACGGTGGCGCGGGCCTTGCCGACGGCGTCGGCGATCTGCTGGTGCGTCATCTCGAATTCGTCGGCGAAACGCTGCATCGCCACCGCCTGCTCCATAGGGTTCAGGTCTTCGCGCTGGATGTTTTCAATCAGCGCCCAGGCAATGGCGGTTTCATCGGGAATGTCACGGACGATGGCGGGAATGGTGTCCAGCCCGGCCATCTGCGCGGCGCGCCAGCGGCGTTCGCCGGCAATGATTTCGTACTGCTTCGCCCCGATGGCGCGCACCACCACCGGCTGCATCACGCCCTGCGCCTTGATCGAGTCGGACAGTTCCTGCAAGGCGGCGGGATTCATGTCGCGGCGCGGCTGGTAGCGGCCGCGCTGCAGCTGCTCGATCGGCAGGGATTGCAGGGCGCTGGTCACCGCCGGGGACGAGGGATTGGCTTCGATCGCTTCAACTTCTTCCTTGACCTTGCGCGCGCCCAACAGGGAATCCAGACCGCGTCCACCACCCAAACCGCGTTTTTTCGTACTCATGGTCAATTCCCGGAAAATATGCCGTCAGGCCGTTTTTCTTTTCTTTTCTTTCTTCAGCAGTTCGGCCGCCAGCGTCAGATAGGCAAACGCCCCGCGCGAACCCTTGTCATAGTACATCACCGGCAGTCCGTGCGCAGGCGCTTCGGCCAGCCGCACGTTGCGCGGAATCACGGTTTCGAACACCTGGTCGCCGAAATGGTTGGTCAGTTCGGCGGAGACATCGTTGGCCAGCGTGTTGCGCGGGTCGAACATGGTGCGCAGGATGCCGCGGATGCGCAGGTTCGGATTCAGGCGCTGCGTCATGCGCTCGATGGTGTTGGTCAGGTCGGCCAGCCCTTCCAGCGCATAGTATTCGCATTGCATGGGAATGATGACGCCGTCGGCCGCCACCAGCGCGTTCAGCGTCAACAGGCTCAGCGACGGCGCGCAGTCGATGACGATGAAGTCGTATTTCTTGGTGAGGGAAGCCAGCGCGTCCTTGAGCCGGGTTTCACGACCTTCCATGTCCATCAGTTCCAGTTCCGCCCCGCTCAGCTCGCGGTTGGAACCGAGCACGTCGTAACCGGCCTTCGGCGTCGGCTGCACGGCGACATTGATCGACGCATTGCCCAGCAGCACCTCGTACACCGAGTACGGCAGGCTGTGCTTTTCCAGCCCGGAACCCATGGTGGCGTTGCCCTGCGGGTCCAGGTCCACCAGCAGCACCTTGCGCTTGACGGCGGCCAGCGAGGCGGCGAGGTTCACCGAGGTGGTGGTCTTGCCGACTCCGCCCTTCTGGTTGGCGATGGCGAGAATTTGCGTCATGTCAGGTTTCCTTCACTATTCAGGTTCCCTCCCCGGAAACACCGGGAGGGTCGGGAGGGGCGGACCGCCCGCTCCGTGGCACGCCCCGTCGGGCGCGCCGTCTCAGGCTTGCTTGCCGATCACCAGCAGATGCCGCGCCTCGTCCAGGAACGGCACCGTCAGCGCATGCGATTCCCGCACCACGAACGGCGCGGGCAAGGCGGCGATTTCGTCTTGCGGATACAGGCCCTTCATCGCCAGCAGCACACCGTCATCGGCCAGCAAATGACCGCACCAGTGGGCGAAATCGCTCAGGCTGGCAAAGGCGCGGCTGATGATCTGGGACTGCGGCGGCAGCCGGGCCTGTTCGACGCGGGCATGATGCACCCGGACGTTCTTCAGGCCGAACTGCGCGGTCATCTGCACCAGGAAACGGGTTTTCTTGCTGTTGCTGTCCAGCAGGTCCACCTGCAGGTCGGGGCGCACCATCGCCAGCACCAGGCCGGGCAGGCCCGCCCCGGTGCCGACATCCAGCAGGCTGCCGGAGCGCACCTGCGGCGACACCGCCAGCGAATCCAGCAAATGCTTGATCACCATGTCTTTCGGGTCGCGAATGGCCGTCAGATTATAAGCGCTGTTCCACTTTTGCAACGCCGTCACGTAGGACAGGAGTCGCTCATTGCTGCCTTCCGGCAGTTGTAATTGCAATTGGCGCAGGCCGTTGTCGAGCAGGGCGGCGAGTTGGGCGTCGGTCATGGTCGCTTTCACCCCGCCAACCGCAGATTGGCCATGCCATGCTTCTTCAGGTAGATCATCAGCAGCGACACCGCCGCCGGGGTCAGGCCGGGAATGCGTCCCGCCTGCGCCAGCGTTGCCGGGCGCGTCGCCTTCAGCTTCGCCTTCACTTCATTCGACAGGCCGGAGACGCGGTCATAGTCAAAATCGTCGGGCAGTGTCATTTCCTCATGGGCGCGCAGCTTGTCGATCTCTTCCTGCTGGCGGTCGATGTAACCGGCGTACTTGGCGTTGATCTCGATCTGCTCACCCACTTCCGGTGCGACCTCGATGCCCGCCAGTTCGGCGACATGGGCGAAATTCACCTGCGGGCGCTTCAGCAGTTCCAGCAGCGTGTTTTCCTTGCTCAGCTCCTGGCCGGTCAGCTCGGCGAAACGTAGACCCAATGCGCTGCCGGGATGCGCCATCACCGATTTCAGACGCTGGCTCTCGCGGGCGATGCCTTCCTGTTTCTCGCAATACGCAGCCCAGCGCGCATCATCCACCAAACCCAGCTTGCGGCCGGTTTCGGTCAAGCGCTGGTCGGCATTGTCCTCGCGCAGCAGCAGCCGGTATTCGGCGCGGGAGGTGAACATGCGGTACGGTTCCTTGGTGCCCAGGGTGATCAGGTCATCGACCAGCACGCCCAGGTAGGCGACATCGCGGGTGGGATACCAGCCGTCCTTGTCCTGCGCGCGCAGCCCGGCGTTGATCCCGGCCAGCAAGCCTTGCGCCCCGGCTTCTTCATAACCGGTGGTGCCGTTGATCTGCCCGGCGAAATACAGGTTGTGGATGACGCGGGTTTCCAGCGTGTGCTTCAGGTCGCGCGGGTCGAAGAAGTCGTATTCGATGGCGTAACCGGGACGCGTGATGTGGGCGTTTTCCATGCCCTTGATCGAGCGCACCAGCGCCAGTTGCACATCAAACGGCAGGCTGGTGGAAATGCCGTTGGGGTAAAGCTCGTGCGTCTTCAGACCTTCCGGCTCGATAAACACCTGATGCGAATTCTTGTCGGCGAAGCGGTGGATCTTGTCCTCGATCGACGGGCAGTAACGCGGACCGACGCCTTCGATGACGCCGGTGTACATCGGCGAACGATCGAGGCCGGAACGGATGATGTCGTGTGTTCGTTCGTTAGTATGGGTAATCCAGCACGGCAGTTGTTGCGGATGCTGGTCGACCGACCCCAGGAAAGAAAACACCGGAGCCGGATCGTCGCCCGGTTGAATTTCCATCACGGAGAAATCAATCGTGCGCCCATCGATACGCGGCGGTGTACCCGTCTTGAGACGTCCGGCCGGCAAACCGATTTCGCGCAAGCGCTGCGCAAGCGAGACAGCAGGGGGATCGCCGGCACGTCCGGCCTGATAATTGGCAAGGCCAACATGCACCAAGCCGGCAAGAAAGGTGCCGGCAGTCAGCACGACGGATTTCGACTCGAAACGCAACCCCAGCTGCGTCACAACACCGGCAACGCGCTCGCCTTCGAGAATGATGTCATCCACCGCTTGCTGGAATAGCCACAAGTTGGGCTGATTTTCCAACCGGCGACGAATAGCGGCTTTGTAGAGAATGCGGTCTGCCTGGGCGCGTGTCGCGCGAACGGCAGGCCCTTTGCTGGAATTCAGGATACGAAACTGTATCCCGCCTTCGTCGGTGGCTGCGGCCATGGCGCCGCCCAGCGCGTCCACTTCCTTGACCAGATGTCCTTTCCCTATGCCGCCGATGGACGGATTGCAGGACATTTGGCCCA
>DASUIM010000143.1:0-1638 GCA_036279775.1 Fluviicoccus sp.
GGGGCGGGTTCAGACCCGCTCCCACACCGTCACTTCCGCCACCGAGTGCTGGAATTTCCGTTTCGTCTCGCGGATCACGAACGGCACGTCCACCGCATCCCCCACCCGCCGGAAATGCTTGCCCAGCAAGGCTTGCAAGCCGTCCAGCGTCGTCACTGTCTCGCCGTCGCGCTTGAAGCCGCCGATCCACGCCTCGCGCGGCGTATGCTCGGTCAGCCAGGTGTAGGGCGAGGTCAGCACCAGCAGGCCGCCGGGGTTGATCCGCTCGTGGATCTGGCCCAGGAACAGCGCCGGGTTGTACAGCCGGTCGATCAGGTTGGCGGCCAGCACCAGGTCATAGCCGCTGAACTGCGGCTTCAGGTTGCAGGCGTCGCCCTGGAAGAATTCCACCTTGGATCGCGTGGCCTCCAGCCCGTGTTCGGCCAGCGTGCGGGTGCAGTAGCTGACCAGTTCGCCCTCGTCGGTGCGGGTGTAGCGCAGCTTGCCCTGTTCCGCCATCTGCACGCCCAGCCCGATGAAGCGCGCCGAGAAATCAATGCCGGTCACCCGGTCGAAATGCTGCGCCAGCTCGAAGGTGGCGCGCCCGGCGGCGCAGCCCAGGTCCAGCGCGGTGCGGGCCGGGCGGTCGCCCACGGCCTGTATGCACAGTTTCGCCAGCGCCTGCGAGAAATTCGCCACGCCGTAATGCAGCTCGCCGTAATGGAATTCGGCGTATTCGGAGAGCAGCCGGTCGGTTTCGTACAACGACCCCGGCACCTGCGCGGGCGCGGCTGAGACGATGTAGCGAAAGCCCGCATGCTGGAAGAAATGGCGGCGGAAGGCATAGCGTGAATCGGCGCGCGACTCGTTGCCGCAGGCAATCCACGAGCCGCCCTTCATCAGGTTGTGGCGGTCGTCGAAGGTGGGTGTGGAAAAGTCGTCGTACCACGGATGCACCGCGAAACCGTCGAAGGGATAGATCGGCGTTTCTGTCCACTGCCAGACGTTGCCGGTGACATCGTAAAAGTCGCCGTGCGCGAAACGGTTGACCGGGCACGATGACGCGCCGTGGTCCAGATGCAGGTTGGCGGCGGCGGGGCGATCGTCCGGCACGTCGGCCAGACCGCAGAGGTCGTACAGCCGCCGCCATTCATCCTCGGTGGGCAGCCGCACCGGCAGGCCGGTCTGCGCCGCCTTCCAGCGGCAGAAGGCGCGCGCTTCCAGGCAGTTGACTTCCACCGGCCAGTCCCAGGGCATCGGCACTTCTTCCGTCATCAGCCGCAGCCGCCATTCCCCGTCGCGGCGGTGCCAGAAGGTCGGGTGCGTGGCGGCGGTGAAGCCCAGCCAGCCGCGTCCTTCCTCGTCCCAGAATTCCGGGCGGGCATAGCCGTTGTCCTCGACGAATTCGCGGAATTCGCCATTGCTGGTCAGATAGCGGGCGGCCTCGAAGGCCGGGACGGCGGCTTCATGGGTTCCGTATTCATTGTCCCAGCCATAGACCGGGTCGGTTTTGTCACGGCCCAGGCGCACGGTGCCGGCGGGTACCGGCAGCAGGCGGTTTTTCGGGGCAGGGCCGTGGTCGCGGCAGGGTTGCCAGTCGGGGTGCGGCTTCACGAATTCCAGCGCATGCTGGCGGATCAGCACCGACGAGGTTTCCAG
>DASUIM010000144.1:0-1184 GCA_036279775.1 Fluviicoccus sp.
AGCAGCCGGATATACGGGGTTTCGCCACAGCCCGCGCATGCGCCCGAGAACTCGAAGAGCGGCGGCAACAGCGCCAGGCTCTTCGCGTCGCGGGGAATGCGGGTGCGGTCGACCGGCGGCAGGGTGGTCAGGAATGCCCAGGCTTCACGTTCACGCTCCCGGTGTTCCGCCACCGGCCGCATGTTGATGGCCTTGCGCTTCAGCTGCTTGCGGTCCTTGGCCGGGCATTCATCGACGCACAGGCCGCAGCCGGTGCAATCGTCCGGGGCCACCTGCACGGTATAGGCCAGGCCCTTCAGCTCCGGCGTCGCTGTTTCCGGCACATGGCGGAAGGCTTCCGGGGCGTTGGCGGCGGCTTCCGGTTCGAAGACCACGGTGCGGATGGCGGAGTGCGGGCAAATCGTCGAGCAGCGGTTGCACTGCACGCAGACATCCGGCTCCCAGACCGGAATCTCGTGGGCGATGTCGCGCTTTTCCAGTTTGCTGGTGGCGGTCGGCCAGGTGCCGTCCGGGGTGAAGGCGCTGACCGGCAGGCGGTCGCCGTGTCCTTCCAGCAGCAGCCGGGTCACACGCTGCGCGAAGGCATCGGCATCTGCGGGAACCATCAGGCGGCGCAGATGCGTACTGCTGACGATCGCAGGCAGCGGCGCCTCGTGCAGGCCTGCCAGCGCACCGTCAATTGCGGCCAGGTTCCGCCGGATCACCTCACCGCCGCGCTTGCCCCAGACCTCCGTCACCGACTGTTTGATCTCCGCCAGCGCCTCGTCCAGCGGCAGCACCTTCGCCAGCGCAAAGAAACAGACCTGCATGACGGTATTGATGCGGCTGCCCAGACCGGCCTCGGCGGCAATGCGCGAGGCATCGATTACAAACAGGCGGCAGCGCCTGGCGATCAACCCGTCTTGCATCTCGCGGGGCAGTGTCGCCCAGACGGCCTCCGGCGCGGCGGGCGTGTTCAGTAACAGCGTTGCGCCATCGGCTGCGCGCTCCAGGACATCGAATTTATCCAGGAACCCGGCATCGTGGACGGCAATGAACGGCGCATGCCGGATTTCATAGGTGGAACGGATCGGCTTCGGCCCGAAGCGCAGGTGGGAAACGGTGGTGGAGCCCGACTTCTTCGAGTCGTAGACAAAATGCCCCTGGCAATAGAGGTCGGTGCGGTCGCCGATGATCTTGATGGA
>DASUIM010000145.1:0-1049 GCA_036279775.1 Fluviicoccus sp.
CGGCACGGTCAGGAAGGTCTGGTGGTCCAGGGCGCGCAGCACATCGGCCACGATCACCTCGACCGACACCTTGGGAATGGTCAGAGTGTGTTCGCGGTTTTCCGGGGTGCGGCTGCGGTCCAGTTCGTCCACCATCGGCGAGTCGAATTCCGGCGGGCAGACCAGTTGCACGGTGATGCCCTGCGGGGCCAGCTCGTAGCGCAGCACTTCCGACAGCCCGACCAGGGCATGCTTCGAGGCGCAGTAGGCGCTGTAGCCGAACACCCCGGTCAGTCCGGCGATGGACGCGATGTTGACGATGCGCGGCTGCGCGGACTGCTTGAGCTGCGGCAGGGCGGCGTGAATGGCGTTGAGCGTGCCGAAGTAATTGATGTCCATCACCTCGCGATGCACCCGCAACGGCAGCGTCTCGAAATAGCCCTCGCGCAAGATACCGGCCGAATTCACCAGCACGTCGATGCCGCCCAGCGTCCTGGCGATCTGTTCAAAGGCCTGCTGCAAACCCGCCGGGTTCTGGACATCGGTGACGCTGACCGCCACCCGCGCGGTCGGGTGCACCAGGCGCAGCTCTTCGGCGGCCCGATCCAGCTTGACCGGATCGCGGGCCAGCAGGGCCACATGATCCCCCCGAAGGACGCAGGCGCGGGCCAGCGCCAGCCCCAGGCCGGATGAACCACCGGTAATCACGATGCGACGCGGTGCCGCCATGTCAGTCTCCTTTACGTCTTTGCGTCCGTCCGGACCCGCCATGCCCTGTCGACTTATTCAGGATTCGACAGGCGGTGCTTGCAGGTTCGGCGCGGCGCTGTTAATTTAAAGATACAACGTTGTTACATATATTGTGTGATTATCGACAGGCCCGCAAGCCCCGTTCATCGGATGCGTGCCGCACCCACCCAGGAGCCCCTATGAAATACAGTGAACGCATCGACTACCCGCAAAGCGCCGCCCAATTGCTGCCGGTGTTCAGCAATCCGCGCTTCTTCGAAGCCAAGTACGCCGCCACCGGCGCGCACGACATCCGCGTGCTGGAAACGGAACACGGCAAC
>DASUIM010000146.1:0-21948 GCA_036279775.1 Fluviicoccus sp.
CTGGGCGGCGAAGTCCGTTTCCAGAGCCGTGTGACCGACCTGCTGATTGAAGACGGCCGCATGCAGGGCGTGGTTCTGGAGAGCGGCGAGGAACTGCGCAGTCATCATGTGGTGCTGGCCCTGGGCCACAGCTCGCGGGACACCTTCCGCCTGCTGCACCGCCGGGGCGTGCACATCGAGGCCAAGCCCTTCGCGGTGGGCTTCCGCATCGAGCACCCGCAATCGTTGATCGACAGCGCGCGGCTGGGCAAATACGCCGGGCATCCCGCGCTGGGAGCGGCGGACTACAAGCTGGTTCATCATGCCAAGAACGGCCGGGCGGTCTACAGTTTCTGCATGTGTCCGGGCGGCACCGTGGTGGCAGCCACCTCCGAGCCGAACCGGGTGGTGACCAACGGCATGAGCCAGTATTCCCGCAACGAGCGCAACGCCAACGCCGGTATCGTGGTGGGCATCAGCCCGGAGCAGGATTTTCCCGGCGGGCCGCTGGCCGGGGTCGAGTTTCAGGAACAACTGGAGTCGAAGGCCTTCGAGCTGGGCGGCCGTGATTATTGCGCGCCGGGGCAATTGGTGGGCGACTTCATCAAGGGCGTGCCGTCCACCGCCTTCGGTGAAGTGGAACCTTCCTACAAGCCCGGCGTGAAGCTTGGCGATCTGGCCGAATCGCTGCCGCCGTATGTGATTGAAGCGATCCGCGAGGCCTTGCCCGAGTTCGGCAAGCAGATTCGCGGCTTCGACCGCGACGACGCCGTGCTGACCGGCATTGAAACCCGCACCTCCTCGCCGGTGCGCATTACCCGTGACAACCATTCCCTGCAAAGCCTGAACACGGTCGGCCTGTATCCGGCCGGGGAAGGTGCGGGTTATGCCGGGGGTATTCTGTCGGCCGGCGTGGACGGCATCAAGGTGGCGGAAGCGGTGGCGCTGGACATGGTGGCGCGGGCGGAGAGTGCAGCGTGACCTTTGACGACATCCGCAAGCTGCACCAGAAAAAATACCGCGAGGCCTTCGGGTATTTTCTGGTGGAAGGCGAGCATCTGGTGGTGGAGTTGCAGAAAGCCGCGCTGACCCGGCCGGAGCTGCGGGATTCGCGGCTGTATGTGACCGGGCCATACGCCGACTGGCCAACCCCGTTCCGCAAGACGGTGGTGACGCCGAAGCAGATGGCGGCGATGGCGGATACGCAAACGCCGCAAGGCATCCTCGCCGTCGCACCCTTGCTGGCGTCGTCCGGATCGGCGAGTGGTGACAAGGCGGTGTACCTGTATGAAGTGCAGGACCCGGGCAATCTGGGCACCATCCTGCGCACGCTGGGCTGGTTCGGCGGTTTCCGCTGCCTGCTGAGTCCGGGCAGCGTCGATCCCTTCAATCCCAAGGTGGTGCGCGCCAGCATGGGTGCGATCTTCCATGTGCCGATGGAGCTGGATGTGCCGCTGGACGCCCTGCCGGGACGTTTTTCATCCATCGCCTGTCTCGATATGGCGGGTAAGCCGCTGAGCGATGCCGCCTTTGCCGGTCACGATTGCTACGTCTTTGGCAACGAGGCTCGCGGCGTGCCCCGCGACGCACTGGCGGCCATGCGCGCGCAGCCCTTCACCATCGCAGGAGGCGGAGCCATCGAGTCGTTGAATCTGGCGGCGGCGGTGAACATGTGCGCGTATGAATTGAAACGCTGAGAAATACCTTGCAAGCTTATGATCAGTAAAGATTTTCAAGGTTTGTCACGGAAAGGGGAGAATTTCATCCGCATCGTTCCGGCCGCAATATTTTTCGGATAGGATCGGGAATACCCCTACATTCAGGATGGATCTTTCCATGAAAAGAATAATGCACATGGCTCTGGGTGCAATTTCGCTGCTGGCTTTCCAGACTCCCGTTTTTGCTGCCGATACCGACCCCGAAAAAGCCGATCAGTTTCTGGAGTGCCTGTCGATTGCCGAAGACCAGCGCGAACGTGATCCCGATCCGGAAATGAAGCGGCATTGGGCGCAATACAGTCAGGTGTATGCCGCCAATGTCTTTACCTATGCGGGCGACATCAAATATGCCTTCGAGCATATTCAGGAAAAGTTCGCCAAGTGGGACAACATGCGTAATTTCATTCCGGCGCAGTCCATCAACAACCTGTCGCTGGCCTTGCTGAAGAAGTGCGACGAGATTGCCGTCGAACATCTGGATCGAGTCGGTCCCTATCAGGATGCCCTGGCGGTGTATCTGAAAGCGCGTGAAGAGGCCAAGGCTGCCGCGCCTGCGGACCAAGCCAAGAACTGAATCGTACCGGGCCGCCGGGCAAACCGGCGGCAGTGACGCTCAGACAGCAAATCCCCACAGGTCATCCGTTGTAAGCCAACCCCTTCCAGACCTACACTAACCGACATATCCATTTGGCCTTGCGGCCGCCCGCTTCAGCCCTGACCCGGCCGGGGATCGTCTCCGGCATAACGAGAATCCAGTCTATGTTTTATCAGGGTGTCCTGAAAAAAATGCGAACCCGGGACCAGAATCCCGTCTGTTACGAACTGCCCGTCGGCGATTTTCTGGTGCCGTTGAATGACTACATCGGCCAGTCGGTGCGCTTGCGCTATACCGGCCGCATTTTCTGCCTGAATTGCGGGGCCAAAACCAGCAAGTCCTTCAGTCAGGGCTTTTGCTACAAGTGCTTCCGCAGTTCCGCCGCCGCCGACATGTGCATCATGAAGCCGGAAACCTGCCATTTCCATCTGGGCACCTGTCGCGAGCCGGAATGGGCGCTGACGCATTGCTTCCAGCCGCATGTGGTGTATCTGGCCAATTCCTCCGGCCTGAAGGTGGGCATTACCCGCGGTACGCAGGTGCCGACGCGCTGGCTGGACCAGGGCGCGCGTCAGGCGCTGCCGATCATGGCGGTGAAAACCCGGCTGCAGGCCGGTCTGGCGGAAGTGATCTTCGCCAATCACATCAGCGACAAGACCGCCTGGCAGCGCCTGCTGAAGGAAGAGGCCCCGGAGCTGGATCTGGCCCTGCTGCGCGATGAATTGCTGGTGCTGTGCGCGGACGAATTGCGCGACTTGCAGGCCAGGTATCCCGGTGAACTGGAAATCCTGAACGGGGAAAATGCGCGCGAGTTTCACTATCCGGTGCAGCAGTACCCGACCAAGGTGAAAGCCTTCAACCTGGATACCGACCCGGCTGTCAGCGGCAAGCTGATGGGCATCAAGGGCCAGTACCTGATCCTGGACACCGGCGTCATCAATATCCGCAAATATGGCGGCTACGAAATTGAATTTGGAGAGCAAAATGACTGATCCGCGCACGGTGTTCCTGAAGGATTACCAGGCCCCGGCCTATGGCATTCCGCGCGTACGGCTGCAGGTGGATATTCACGATGGCGTGACGAAGGTCACAGCCGGTCTGAACGTGCATCGCGCCGACAGCACTCCCGTGGGTACGCCGCTGAAGCTGCACGGCGTCAACCTGACCCTGAAGGCGTTGTCTGTTGACGGCGTGGAACTGGCGGCGGACGCCTATACCGTGGCAGGTGAGGAGCTGGTGATTCACACCGTGCCGGAAGCTGCGGACTTCGTGCTGCATACCGAGGTCGAAATTGACCCGGAACACAACACCGCCCTGGAAGGCCTGTACCTGTCCAAGGGCATGTATTGCACGCAGTGCGAGCCGGAAGGTTTCCGCAAGATCACGTATTTTGTCGATCGTCCCGACAACATGGCGCTGTTCACCACCACCATTTCCGCTGACAAGAAGCGTTATCCTGTACTGCTGGCCAACGGCAATTGCACGGCCAAGGGGGATGCGGCGAATGGCCGTCATTTCGCCACCTGGGAAGATCCGTTCCCCAAGCCCAGCTACCTGTTCGCGCTGGTGGCGGGCAATCTGGCCTGTCTGGAGGATTATTTCGTGACCCGCTCCGGGCGCAAGGTGGTGCTGAAGCTGTTTGCCGAGCAGCATGACCTGCGCCAGTGCCATCACGCCATGGAGTCGCTGAAGGCCTCGATGCGCTGGGATGAAGAGCGCTATGGCCGCGAATACGATCTCGATATTTTCATGATTGTCGCCGTCAGCCATTTCAACATGGGCGCGATGGAAAACAAGGGGCTGAATATCTTCAACACCTCCTGTGTGCTGGCGCATCCGGAAACCACGACTGATCTGGGTTTCCAGCGCGTGGAGTCGGTGGTGGCGCACGAGTATTTCCACAACTGGAGCGGCAACCGCGTCACCTGCCGTGACTGGTTCCAGCTCAGCCTGAAAGAAGGTTTCACGGTTTTCCGTGACCAGCAGTTCAGCGCCGACCAGTTGTCTGCCAGCGTGCAGCGCATTGAAGATGTAGCGGTGCTGCGCAATGCGCAGTTTGCCGAAGATGCCGGTCCGCTGGCGCATCCGGTGCGTCCGGAGTCCTTCATCGAGATCAATAACTTTTACACCGCCACGGTTTATGAAAAGGGCGCGGAAATCGTGCGCATGCTGCATACCGTGCTGGGTGAGGCGGATTTCCGCAAAGGCACCGACCTGTATTTTGACCGTCATGACGGGCAGGGCGTGACCGTGGAGGATTTTGTGCAGGCGCTGGCGGATGCGTCGGGCCGCGATCTGTCGCCGTTCATGCAGTGGTATCGCCAACCGGGCACACCGGTGCTGCATGTCAGCGCGGCGCACGATGCGGAAGCGCAAACCTATACCCTGAGCGTGCGCCAGTCAGTGCCCGCCAAGGCCGGATTCCCCGAACCGCAGCGGTTGCCGATTCCGGTGAAGCTGGCCCTGTTCGGACGGGACGGGCAACCGTTGCCGCTGCAATCGGCCGGTGAAAGCGTTACGGCGGGAACCGAGCGGGTGCTGATTGCCGATCAGGCTGAACAGAGCTGGGTGTTTGCGGGCGTGACGGAATCGCCGGTGCCCAGCCTGCTGCGCGATTTCTCCGCGCCGGTGATTCTGGACTATGCGGCCGGGGATGAGGAATTGCTGTTCCTGATGCGCCACGACAACAACGGTTTCAACCGCTGGCTGTCGGCACAGACGCTGTTCGAGCGCATGATGCTGGCGGTCATTGAGGGCGGCGCGGCGGAGCTGCCCGGCTTGGCGGCGGTGCTGGAGTCCTTGGCCGGATTGCTGCCGGAACTGGTGGAGACCGATCCGGAACTGGCGGCCAAGCTGCTGCAACTGCCGACGGAGAACTATCTGGCCGACAAGGTGACGGTGATTGATCCGCAACGCATCCATGACGTGCGGCTTGGCTTGCAAAAGGCGATCGCCAAGCATCTGTCGGCGTTCTTCCAGAACCAGTACCTGAACGGGCATGAGAGCTCTTACCAGTATTCCAGCGAGGCGATTGCCGCCCGCACCTGGCGTGATGTCAGCCTGCACTACGCCTTGCTGGGCACGCCTTCGTTTACCCTGCGCGATGCCGTCGGCGAGAACTATCGCAAGGCGCCGCACATGACCGAACGCATGAGCGCGTTGCGGGCGCTGGTGCATCACGATGCGCCGCACGCGGCGGTCTGTCTGGCCGATTTCTTTGGCCGCTTCGCCAAGGAAGCCTTGGTGATCGACAGCTGGTTTGCGGTGCAGGCGACCAATCCGCTGCGCGGCGTCGAGGAAGTTCGTCGTCTGGCCGCGCATTCCGCGTTCACGTTGACCAATCCCAACCGGATGCGGTCGCTGCTGGCGCAGTTCGCCAACGCCAACCCGGTGCAGTTTCACCGTGCCGACGGGGCGGGTTATCGCCTGATCGGGGAAAAGATCGCCGAGCTGGATGCGCTGAATCCGCAGGTGGCGTCACGGTTGTTGGGGGCGTTCAGCCGCTGGAAGCGCCTGGAATCGGGCCGTCAGGCGCAGGCGAGGGAGGTGTTGCAAGGCCTGGCGGGTCGCGCCCTGTCCAATGACACCTCGGAAACCCTGGGCCGGTTGTTGGGCTGAAACACCCGTGCGGGGAGTTTCGGCT
The DNA here is from genome assembly GCA_036279775.1 of Fluviicoccus sp. Classification (GTDB taxonomy): domain Bacteria; phylum Pseudomonadota; class Gammaproteobacteria; order Pseudomonadales; family Moraxellaceae; genus Fluviicoccus. Next base: position 5,936 of record DASUIM010000146.1, read on the forward strand.
CCCCGAGGGTTATTTACTGTCCAGGCGGAAGAAGCGGCGGATGCCGTCCAGGATTTTCGCCTGATGCTGGGCATGATTGATGGCTTCTTCCTTCACCGCCACCAGTTGCAGGTTGCGTTCGGTCAGGATTTTCGCCATCTCCTCGGCCAGTTCAGGCCGGGAGCGGATGATGGATTCGAAACTGGGCTTGTCAATCCGGTAACATTCCACTTCCGAACGGGCGATGACCGTGGCGCGGCGCGGCTCGCCGGTCAGCATGCCCATTTCGCCGAAAATGCGGCCGGAAGGCAAGGTGGTCAGGAAGCGCCGCTCATGTTCGTTCACTTCGTACCAGATATCCACTTCGCCGCTGACCAGCACGTACAGCCAGTGCGCCACCGCGCCTTGGCGGGTGATGATGTCGCCCTTGGCGAACGGCGCCCAGGTCAGGGTATTGGCCAGATGCTTCAGTTCTTCGTCTGACAGTGTCGAGAACAGTTCCATGCCGCGCAGGGCGTGCACCCGCATCATGATCTCGGCGTCACGGCGGCGGCGGTCGCGCTCGGCGGATTCGGTGGTCATGTTCACGTCCATCACCGGCGTGCCCACCACGAAGCCGTGGCGTTGCAGGGCGGCGAAAATATGCACCCGCACGGTTGAGTCGGTCGGATCGTCGATGCGCGCATCGGTCAGCCAGTACCGCACCGCGTACTGGGCCAGACCGTCCTTGAAGTCCATCAATACGCAATTCGGCAGTGGCTGGCGGCTGACCAGCGGGATTTCCGCGTCGGCCAGCGCCTTTTCAACCGCGTCGATGACATGCTGCGGCGGGATGCGGTTCGACAGCGAAAACCAGACCCAGCGCCGCCATTGCGGCACCTCATCACTGCCGGTGATGGTCACCTTGGCTTTCATCAGCAGGCTGTTCGGCAGCACCACAATCTCGCCGTTACGGGTGCGCACGGCGGTATGCCGCCAGTGTACTTCCACCACCTGTCCGCTGACATCGTCCACCTTGATCCAGTCGCCGATGCTGAGCGAGTTGTCCAGCTGCAGCGCAATGCCGCCCAGGATGTTGCCCAGCGTTTCCTGCATCGAGAAGGCGATGATCCCGGTAATGACCGCTGAAGTGGTCACCAGTCCGGACAGGTTTACCCCGGCCTGGCTCATGTGCACCATGCCCCAGGCAATGTAGGCGAAGACCAGGATCAGGTCTTCCAGAATGCGCGGCGGCGTGATGCGGATGACGGGCAGGATGACGCGGAACAGGGTCAGGCCGAAAACGCGCAGGCTCAGCAAGCCGACAAGAATGATGGTGATTTCATCGAGGATGCGTGAGGGCAGCTCCAATCCCAGGAATCGGCAAATGCCGCCCGCCAAGCCCAGCACGCCGCACAACAGGATGAAGATCAGCGAATTTTTCAGGATGCCCACGCCTTCCGGGCGGAACCGGGCCAGGATGGCCAGCGAAATCACGATCAGGATCAAGGCATTGGCGAAGTCGCTATGCCAGGAGGCGAGCAGGGCGTCACCAAAGCTGAGGGGCAGGGCGTCGGGCATGATCTGGTCCGTTAAGGTTATCCGTGCATTAAAGCAAAGCTTGCGCAAGTCCACAAAGATATCCCGTCTTTTGTCATGGAGTTGGGCTATATTTATCGCCACAAAGCGTGTGTCGTTGCCATAAGAATAACGGACAAGGAGCGGATTCATGATCACCACCACCGAGGCCTGGCTGCAGCAAACCCGGCAGGCCTGTCTGGACGCCTGCGCCGCCGCCGGAACGCCGGCCTTCCGCCAGTTCGGCGAATTTGCCCTGAAAGCGCTGCTGGTGGATGAGTTGCGTCGCTATACCCCGCATGCCTTGTCCGCCTGCCTGCTGGACCTCTGGCGCTTTACCGAGGACGGTCGTCAGGAAATCGAGGTGCGGGTGTTCAATCCCGACCTGACGAAGGTGGGCTGGCGTCCGGACGGCACGGTGGTGGAGGTCGTCGCAAGGGAAATGCCGTTCCTCCTGAACACCTTGCGCATCGTCCTGCAGCACAGCGACTGCGAAATCCAGACCCTGATGGATCTGAACCTTCCCCTGCGCCGTGACCGTTACAACCACATCAGCGCCATTCCCGCGCCGGGCGAGGCGCAGGCGGCCGAATACCGCACGCTGATCCACATCGAGCTGGCCGGACTCTACGAGGGCAATGATCTGACGGCGCTGGACGCCGATATCCGCAATGCGCTGGGCATGCTGCAAAAAGTGGTCGAGTCCTTCCCGCGCATGCAGACGCTGTGCCGGGAGGCCGGTCAGCAACTGATTGAAAACCTGCCGAACAGCGGTGACGAATCCGTTAACCGCATGGAGTGCCATTCCTTCCTGCAATGGCTGATGCGCGGCCACTTCACCTTTTTGGCGGCGCTGCACCAGAATAAGAACGGGGATGTGGAGCGCTGCGGCTTGGCGGCCTGGCCCGGCATGGAGCCGGATTGGCTGGCGGACCAGCCCTTGCCGCGCGGGCACAAGGGGATTGTCTTTTCGAAATCACTGACCCGCTCGCCGATTCATCATGACCGTCATGCCGATGTCATCATCCTGCCGATGCCGGACGGCGGCGTTTACCGTTTCATGGGCCTGTATACCAGCCGCGTGCAGCAGCATGACCCGATGACCATGCCGGTGCTGCGCCACAAGCTGTCCAGCCTGGATCTCACCTCCGGCCTGCGCAAGCTGAGCCACGAGGGCCGTAATTTCGACCGGCTGCTGCGCACCCACCCCCGTGATGAACTGCTGCTGGCTACCGATCAGGATTTGCTCAATGCCTTCCTGCCGATGGTGAAGCAGAAATACGGTAACGAGTTGCGGTTCATCTGGCGCATGGATCCGTGGAGCCGCTTCGTCTCGGTGTTCATCTACGTGCCGAAGCCCATTTACAACGATGTCTTCGTCAGCCGCACCGCCGAGTTCCTGCAGGCCCGCTTCAACGCCACCGATGTCGAAATCACACCGTTCATATCCGAGCATCGCTGGATACGCCTGCACCTGCTGCTGGTCTTCGCCCATCAGACGCCGCCGCACATCAACATGGAAGAAACCGAGGCGGTGCTGAAACGTCTGGCCCGCACCTGGGATGACGAACTGCTGACCGTACTGATGGCCAAGTATCCCGCCGTGCTGGCCAACCAGCTGTTCCGCCGTTATCAGATGGTGTTTCCCGAAGCGTACAAGCAGAATTACCGTGTGCAGGATGCCGCCATTGATATAGGCTGGCTGGAAACCCAGCGTCCTGATACGCCGTTGGCCGTGGAAGTGATTCCCGCCGACGGCCGGGCGGCGCGTTTCAAGCTGCTGCAATGGCATCAGCAACTGTCCTTGTCGCGGGTGATGCCCATCTTGGAAAGCTTCGGCCTCAAGGTTCTGAGCGAGCAGTCCTATGCCTTGCTGCTGCAGGACAGCTGCCTGTGGCTGCACGATTTCCGCACCGAGCTGCCGGACGGCTTGCCGCGCGAGTTCCAGGCGCATTCCATGTCCTGCGTGCGTGAGGCCATGCAGGTGGTCTGGCGCGGTGATGGCGAAGCCGATGTATTCAACCGGCTGGTGACGCTGATTCCTTGCCGCTGGCGCGAGGCCGGGCTGTTCCGCGCGCTGTCGGCGTGGTTGCAGCAGGCGGGATTCCCCCTGTCGGCTCGCGCCCAGGCGGATGCGCTGACCCGTTATCCGCAGCTGGGCCGATTACTGCTGGAGTTGTTCCATGCCCGGTTTGATCCGGCGGTCAACGGCGACCGCGCCGTCCGGCAGGCCGAGGCGGTGGCCCGGCTGGAGGCGGCCCTTTCGGTGGTGGACAATCTCGCCGATGACCGTATCCTGCGCCTGTACATGAACCTGCTGCTGGCCATGCAGCGCACTTCGTATTACCGGTCCGATGCCCAGCGCGCCAACCGTCTCTCCTTCAAGTTCGCCTCGCGGGAAATTGCCGAGTTGCCCGAACCCCGGCCCTGGCGGGAAATCTTCGTTCATGCCCCGGAGGTTTCGGGTGTTCACCTGCGCTTCGGACCGGTGGCGCGCGGCGGTCTGCGCTGGTCCGAGCGGCCCGAGGATTTCCGCACCGAGGTGCTGGGGCTGGTGAAAGCGCAGCAGGTCAAGAATGCCGTGATCGTCCCGGTGGGGTCGAAGGGCGGCTTCGTGGTGCGCGACGGCTGTCCCGGCGAAACCCGTGCGCAGCGCGGCATCAATGCCTATCGCAGCTTCATCCGCGGCTTGCTGGAACTGACGGACAACCGTGTTGAAGATCGCCTGGCGCCGCCTGCCTGGGTGGTGGTGCATGACCCGGACGACGCTTATCTGGTTGTGGCCGCCGACAAGGGAACTGCCTCCTTCTCCGATGATGCCAACGCCATTTCCGCCGAATACGGTTTCTGGCTGGGCGATGCTTTTGCTTCCGGCGGCAGCAACGGCTACGACCACAAGAAGATGGGCATTACCGCGCGGGGCGCTTTTGTCGCGCTCAACCGCCTGGCCCTGGAGTGCGGAATCGATATCCGCCGCGACTCCTGGACCATGGCCGGAATCGGCAGCATGGCGGGGGATGTGTTCGGCAACGGGCTGCTGCTATCGCGCACCGTTAAACTGGTGGCTGCCTTCAGTCACAGCCATATTTTCATCGACCCCGAACCGGAGGCGGACGCTGCTTATCAGGAACGCCACCGCCTGTTCAGCAGCGAAAACGCCTCGTGGGAACATTACCGGCCGGAATTGATCTCGGCGGGCGGCGGCGTGTTTTCCCGTCGCGAGAAATCGGTTGCCTTGTCGTCCCAGGCGCGCCTTCTGCTGGGGCTTTCCGGGGAAGCCGCGACACCGGATGAGATCATCCGCGCCATCCTGCGACTGCCCGTGGATGTGCTGTGGAACGGGGGGATCGGCACCTATGTCAAGGCGTCGGATGAAAGCCACGCCCAGGCGGCGGATCGCGGCAACGACAGCGTACGCGTTGATGCTTCGACATTGCGGGCGCGGATTGTCTGTGAGGGCGGTAATCTGGGCATGACCCAGCGCGCCCGCATTGAATTCTGTCTTAACGGCGGCCGCTGCCATACGGACGCCATCGACAATTCCGGCGGTGTTGACTGCTCTGACCACGAGGTCAACCTGAAGATTTTCCTGCACCGGGAAATCCGCGCCGGCCGTCTCATGGAAAAGGAAGCCGCGCTGATGTTGCGCGAGTGGCAGGATGAAGTCGGAAGCTGCGTGCTGGCCGATAACCGCGCGCAAACCCTGTGCCTGGCCGTAGCCGCGCACGAGGCGGCACGCCGTCATCGCGAATACGGTGAACTGGCCGATTTCCTTGAGCAGCATGCCGGGCTGGACCGCAAGCTGGAATTCCTGCCCGATGCGCGCGCCTGGGAACAACGCGGCCGCAACGCGCAGCCGCTGACCCGACCGGAACTGGCCGTGCTGCTGGCCTATGCCAAGAACTGGCTGAAGTTGTCGTTAGCCGTGCCGGAACTGATGGCGGACGGGCTGTTGCTGGCGGAGATGGAGTGCGCGTTCCCGATGTCGGCGCGCGAGCGCTTTGGCGAGCGCTTGCGGGAGCATCCGCTGGCTCCGGCGCTGGCCGCCACCCGTCTGGCCGGTGAGTTGACCGAGCGCCTCGGCATGGGCGCGTTGATGCGCCTGCTGCGCCAGCCCGATGTCAGCGTGGTGCGGCTGGCGCGCGCCTGGGTCGTGGCGAGGCAGATCCTCGGCCTGAATGAAACCTGGGATACCCTGGAGGATCTGGCGGGACGGGTGCCGGGGCCTGTCCTGCTGGAGCAGTACGGCCTGTTGCAGAAAGCCGCGCGGCGCGCCTGCGAGTGGCTGCTGCGCACCCAGGGCGATGTCCCGGCGTTCAAGCAGATTTCCGGGTTGGCGGTGCTGGGCGAATTGCTGGCGCATGCCCCGGACCATTTCAATACGCAGCGTCGCGACGACTGGCTGGCCGCGCGCGCCGCGCTGGCCGCCGCCGGTGTTCCGGAGGACATGGCCGGACGGCTGGCGGCGCTGGATCAGCTGATTCACATGCTGGATGTCTGCCGTCTGGCGCGCGAGCTGGAGGTGCCGGTACAGATAGCGGCGCATTTCTACGTCACTCTGGAGGAGACACTGTGTCTGACGCAGATGCAGCGCGCCCTGCAAACGCTGAGCGTCACCAGTGTCTGGGAGGCCGAGGCCCGCGACCGGATGCGCGCTTCCCTGCAACAATCGATGGCGCTGTTGTGCCGGGAAACGCTGACGGCCTGGAAACAGACAGATGCCGCGCCCGCAGCCTGGCTGCAGGAACGCATTTCCGCCCGTCAGGCCGTGCTGGAAGACTGGCGGGCCTTCTGCCGCCGCCTGCGTCCGGACGACATGGGCAGCTATGCGCCGTTCGTGGTCTATTACACCCGTTTTGACGGCGTGATGGCCGCCTTGCGCTAGCGGATGCGCGGCGGCGGTCGGTCACTTCCGCCGCCAATCCATGTATAATCGCGGGCCTTCACGCCAGCCAGGACTTTTTCATGTGGTATTCCCTGATCCGCTCGCTGCTGTTCCGCCTCAATCCTGAAACTTCCCACCATGTTGCGCTGGAATCGTTGGCTCTGGCCAAGCGCCTGGGGCTCCTGGGCATGGCTTTCCGGACATCGCGGCAACCGGTACAGGTGATGGGTATCGATTTTCCCAATCCGGTGGGGCTGGCCGCCGGATTGGACAAGAACGGCGACTATATTGATGCGCTGGCGGCGCTGGGTTTCGGCTTCATCGAGATCGGCACGGTCACGCCGCGCCCGCAGCCCGGTAATCCCAAGCCGCGCCTGTTCCGCATTCCCGAGGCCGAAGCCATCATCAACCGCATGGGTTTCAACAACCTCGGCGTCGATCATCTGGTGGAACAGGTCAAGAAGGCGAAGTTCGACGGGGTGTTGGGCATCAACATCGGCAAGAACTTCGACACGCCGGTCGAGAACGCCGCTGATGACTACGTGCATTGCCTGGAAAAAGTCTATGAACACGCTTCCTACGTGACGGTCAACATTTCTTCCCCCAACACCAAGGGCCTGCGCAGTCTGCAAACCGGCGATGCGCTGGGCGAGTTGTTGGGCCGCCTGAAGGAAACCCAGATCCGGCTGGCGCAGGAACAGGGTCACTACGTGCCGCTGGCCGTCAAGATTGCTCCCGATCTGGACGAGGATGAAATCGCCGATATCGCCTCGCAACTGGTGGATTACCGCATCGATGCCGTGATCGCCACCAACACCACCATTACCCGCCCCGGCATTGAAAACCTGCAAGTGGCGGAAGAGGCGGGCGGCCTCAGCGGCAAGCCGCTGAAGGCGCGTTCCACCTTCACCCTGTCGCGGCTGGCGCAGGCGCTGGACGGCCGCATTCCCATCATCGGCGTCGGCGGCATCCTGGATGGCGCGACAGCGGCTGACAAAATAGTGGCCGGAGCCGATCTGGTGCAGATTTATACCGGTTTCATCTACCGCGGGCCCGGCCTGGTGGGCGACTCCGTTCGCGCCATTGCCGCCATTCAGGAATAGCCGTCGGGTGGGGTGATTTGCTACAATGCGCGCCCTGACACCCCCTATTGACCGCCCAGAGACTACCGACGCCTATGCATCCGGCAGACATCTTCATTCTTGCCGTTGTCGCCTTTTCCATCTGGAAGGGTTTTCGCCGCGGGTTGGTGCGTGAAGCCATCGCCCTGTTTGGCTGGGTGGCCGGTATCATTCTGGCCGTGAACGGCTACGAAGCGCTGGCGCCGGTGTTCGAGCCGTTCATCGCCACGCCGTCGTTGCGGCTGGCGACCGCCTTCCTGGCCATTTGCCTCGGTGTGGTGGTCACCACCTTCCTGATCGGCCAACTGATTCGCGGCATGCTGTCGGCGCTGGCGCTTGGCCCAACCGATCATCTGTTCGGCGGGCTGTTCGGCCTGGCGCGCGGGGCGCTGATTGTCGTGCTGGCCGTGGGCGTGCTCGGCCGGTTCTTCCAGAAAGACCCCTGGTGGCAAGAGGCGGCGCTGCCCGCGGCGGTCATGCCCTATGCGCCGGCGGCATTGTCATTCACCGAACAAGTCAGGGCGCAGGTGAAAAACCTGCCCCGAATCCAGATTCAAACAGCCAAACCCGATCATTGAGGTGCAACCATGTGCGGTATCGTTGGCATCGCCGGCAAGTCTGCCGTCAACCAGAGCCTGTATGACGCGCTGACAGTCCTGCAACACCGCGGCCAGGATGCCGCCGGCATCGTGACCGGCCAGGGCGACCGCCTGTTCCTGCGCAAGGACAACGGCATGGTGCGCGATGTGTTCCACACCCGGCACATGACCCGTCTGGCCGGTAATTTCGGCATCGGCCATGTACGCTATCCCACCGCCGGTTCGTCAAGCTCGGCGGAAGCGCAGCCGTTCTACGTCAACTCGCCGTACGGCATCACCCTGGCGCACAACGGCAACCTGACCAACGCCAACGAGATTGCCGAAGACCTGTTCCGCACCGACCTGCGTCACATCAACACCGATTCCGATTCCGAAGTGCTGCTGAATGTCTTTGCGCATGAGCTGCAGGCCCAGGGCAAGCTGCGCCCCACGGAAGACGATATCTTCCAGGCCGTGCAGGGCGTGCATCGCCGCTGCAAGGGCGCTTACGGCGTGGTCGCCATGATTACCGGCTACGGTCTGGTCGGCTTCCGCGATCCGCACGGCATCCGTCCGGTGGCCTTTGGCGAGCGCGATACGCCCGAAGGCAAGGAATACATCATTGCGTCCGAGTCCGTGGCCATTACCGCTCTCGGTTTCCATACCGTCCGCGACCTGGCGCCCGGTGAAGCCATTTTCATCAATGATCGCGGCGAGATGTTTACCCGCCAGTGCGCGGACAATCCCCGTTACTCGCCGTGCATTTTTGAATATGTCTATTTCGCGCGGCCCGATTCCACCATCGACAATATTTCCGTCTACAAGGCGCGTATGCGCATGGGCGAGAAGCTGGCGAGCAAGATCCGCCGAGTGATGGGCGAGGACCATGACATTGACGTGGTGATGCCGATTCCCGATACCAGCCGCACCGCCGCCATCGAGCTGGCGAACAAGCTGAACGTGAAGTATCGCGAAGGCTTCATGAAGAACCGTTATATCGGCCGCACCTTCATCATGCCCGGCCAAAGCCAGCGCAAGAAATCGGTTCGCCAGAAACTGAACCCGATCGAGCTGGAGTTCAAGGGCAAGAACGTGTTGCTGGTGGATGACTCCATCGTGCGCGGCACCACCTGCCGCGAGATTATCCAGATGGCGCGTGACGCCGGGGCGCTGAAAGTGTATTTCGCTTCGGCCGCGCCTCCCGTGAAGTATCCGAACGTTTATGGTATCGACATGCCCGCCAAAACCGAGCTGATTGCCCACGGCCGCACCGAGCAGGAAGTTTGCGACCTGATTGGCGCTGACGGCCTGATCTATCAGGATCTGGAAGACCTGATTGCCTCCGCCCGTGAAGGCAATCCCGAGATCACCGAGTTTGATTGCTCGGTGTTCAACGGCGAATATGTGACCGGCGATATCGACGAGGAATATCTGGACCGTCTGGCGGCCTCGCGCAACGACAGCGCCCAGCGCAAGAAGAACAATCCCGGTCAGGGCGGCGCACCGACGATTGTTGATTTGCCGCATGACCTGCAAGTGGAATTGCCCCTCTAAGCCGCGACGGGAGAGCACAGATGTTGCCGGAATTTGAAGAAGACGCACTGGCGGATGCCGGCTTTGATACGTTGGCGGTCCGTGCCGGCCACCATCGGACCAACGAGGGTGAACACAGCGAACCGATGTTCCTGACGTCGTCCTTTGCCTATGCCAATGCCGCCCAGGCGGCCGCCCGCTTTGGCGGTACGGAACCGGGCAATATCTACTCCCGGTTCACCAATCCCACGGTGCGCATTTTCGAGGACCGGCTGGCGGCGCTGGAAGGCGGCGAGCGCTGTATAGCCACCAGTTCCGGCATGGCGGCCATTCTGGCGGTGTGCTTGGCATTCCTCAAGGCGGGTGACCATGTGGTGTGCTCGCGGTCGGTGTTCGGCACCACGAATGTCCTCTTCGACAAGTACATGAAGAAGTTCGGCGTCGACACTACCTTTGTCAGCCTGACCGAACGCTCGGATTGGGAAGCGGCGCTGCGCCCGACCACCCGGCTCTTTTTCCTGGAAACGCCCAGCAATCCGGTTTGCGAAGTGGCGGATATTGCTGCCCTGGCGGAATTGGCGCATCGCCATGATGTCCTGCTGGCCGTGGACAACTGTTTCTGTACGCCCGCATTGCAACAGCCGCTGAAACTGGGCGCCGACCTGGTTATCCATTCCGCTACCAAATACCTTGACGGGCAGGGTCGGGCGCTGGGCGGGGCCGTGGTCGGCAGCGCCAAGCTGATGGAGGAAGTGCTGGGCGTGGTGCGCACCTGCGGCCCCAGCCTCAGCGCCTTCAATGCCTGGCTGTTCCTGAAGGGGCTCGAAACCCTGCGCCTGCGCATGGAAGCCCATTCCGCCTCGGCGCTGGCGTTGGCGCGCTGGCTGGCGGAGCAGCCGCAGGTGGAAAAAGTCAATTATGCCGGGCTGGAGTCGCACCCGCAGCATGCGCTGGCCGCCAGTCAGCAACGGGCCTTCGGCGGGGTGCTGTCTTTCGTGGTGAAGGGCGGCCGCGAGGGGGCCTGGGCTTTCATTGACGCTACCCGCATCATGTCGATCACCGCCAATCTGGGTGATACCAAGACCACCATCACCCATCCGGCCACCACCACGCACGGCCGGGTCAGCCCTGAAGCGAAGGCGCTGGCGGGCATCAGCGAGGGCCTGATCCGCATTGCTGTCGGCCTGGAAGCGCTGGAAGACTTGAAGGCGGACTGCCGGCGCGGTTTGCAGGCGATTGGCGGCTGATTCCGCGCGGCCGCCGGGAGACTGGCGGCCTTATCACAGATTAACGCTTTAACACATTCTCAATCACGCCGGACTCCGTTAAGGTAGAGCTCACTTCACCCAAGGACTTTGGAATGAGCTCCCCCGTACAACCGGTACTCACCGCCGTCAATGCGGTCATTCTTGGCAAGCAGCAGCAGATCAAGCTGGCGCTTGCCTGCCTGCTGGCCCGCGGCCACCTGCTGATCGAGGATCTGCCCGGCATGGGCAAGACCACGCTGGCCGAAGCCCTGGCCAAGGTGCTGGGCCTGTCCTATCAGCGCCTGCAATTCACCAGCGACATGCTGCCCGCCGACATTATCGGTGTCTCCATCTTCAATCCGGCCGCGCAGGAATTCACCTTTCGACCCGGTCCGGTATTCAACCAGGTGCTGCTGGCGGACGAAATCAACCGCACCACGCCCAAGACCCAAAGCGCCTTGCTGGAAGCGATGGAGGAAGGGCAGGTCACGTCCGACGGTGTCACCCGGCCGTTGCCGAAGCCCTTCTTTGTCATTGCCACCCAGAACCCGATGAGCCAGATGGGCACCTTCCCGCTGCCCGAATCGCAACTGGACCGTTTCCTGATGCGCATTCAGCTGGGCTATCCCGATGCCCGCGCCGAGCGCGAACTGCTGACCGGCACCGACCGCCGCAAGGTGCTGGCAACGCTGGAGCCGATGGTGGACGCCGACCGGCTGGAAAACTGGCAGCGCCAGATTGATCAGGTTCATCTGAGTGATGCGGTGCTGGACTACCTGTTACGGCTGGTCAGTCATACCCGGCAGAGCCGCGATTTTCCGCACGGGTTGTCACCGCGCGGGCTGCTGGCGTTGAAGCGCGCCACTCAAGCCTGGGCCTTTATCGACGGACGGCAATTCAGCCAGCCGGAAGATGTACAGGCGGTGCTGCCCTCCGTGGCGGAACACCGCCTGCGCGGCGGCATCGAGGATCAGGGCCGCGTGCATTCACTCACCGCCAAGCTGCTGCAAGCGGTGGACGTCCTGCCCTGACATGGAAATCCCGGCCTCCCTGAAGTCCTTGTATCGCCGCCGCTGGAACGCCTGGTTGGACCGGCGCATTCCTCCCACGCGCGACATTACGCTGAACCAGCGGCGCATCTTCATTTTCCTGACCCGTTACGGGGGGTTTTACTCCCTGTTGCTGTTGTGCTTGTTTATTGCGGGCATCAACTACGCCAACAACCTGCTGCTGGGCATGTGCTTCATGCTGGGCAGCCTGGCCGTGATCGCCATCCACCACACCTACGGCAACCTGTCCGGGCTGCGGATAGAAACCCGGGGTACTGTCCCGGCATTTGCCGGTGAACCTGCCGGATTTACCATCCGGTTGTCGAATCCGGACAAACGCATTTATTACAGCCTGTCGCTGCAATGGGCGGATGCCGCGGATGACATCGATCGGGTCGATCAGGGCAGGGAGGTCACGCTGTATTTACGTTCCTCGCGGCGCGGGAGATTCCACCCGCCGCGTCTTCGCATCAGCACCACATATCCGCTGGGACTTCTGCGCGCCTGGACCTGGCTGGATCTGGATCTGAGCGCCATTATCTATCCGGCGCCGATTGCCTCGGAACAGATGCCGGTGGGTGAAGGCAGTGCCGATGAAGCGGCCGAAAGCCGGCGGCGCAGGCCCGGCCAGGAAGATTTTGAGGCTTTGCGCACCTTTGTGCCGGGTGACCCGCTGGCTCATGTGTCGTGGAAGCATCTGGCGCGCGGGCAGGGCATGCTGGTCAAGACGTATACCGAGCCGGTCTCCGGCAGCGATACTCTGGATTATGCGGCCTTGCAGGGCATGGATCGTGAAAACCGGCTGTCGAGACTGGCGTGGTGGGTGGAGCGACTGCATCAACACCAGCAGCCCTTTGCCTTGAAGCTGCCAGGCAAGACCATCCCCGTTTCCCAAGGCCTGGCGCACCGGGCGGAATGTCTGGAAGCGCTGGCGCTGTTCGAGGAGTCCGCCTGATGCAGCATCGTAACCGGTATGGGTTGTTGGTGGCTCTGGCGGTCTCGCTGGCTCCGCATCTGACGCGCCTGCCGGCTTGGCTGCTGCTGATCCTGCTATTGGCGGGGCTCTGGCGTTCTCCCCGGGGAGAGGCCCGGCTGCCGCTGCCCGGAAAGCCCCTGCTGCTGATGGTCATGCTGGCCGGAATCGCCGGGATCCGCACGACCTACCATACCTGGTTCGGACCCGAAGCCGGTGTGGCGTTCCTGATTTTCTGTCTGGCGCTGAAGTTGCTGGAGTATCGCAATGAGCGCGACTATTACTTGCTGATTGTTCTGTCGCTGTTTGTGCTGGCTACGGCATTCCTGTTTGAACAGGGCCTGCTGGAGTCTTTGTATTGCGTCTTTGCGATTACAGTGACCGTCATGATGCTGGCGGTGGGCAACCTCCGGGATATTCCCGCGCGCATTGCCATTCGCAAGGCGTTGGTGATGATGGCGCAGGCGCTGCCGCTGATGCTGGTGCTGTTCGTCTTTTTCCCCCGGCTGCCGCCGTTGTGGTCAATGAAGCTGACCAATGCCACGGGCCGCACCGGTATGTCGGATGTCATGTCCCCGGGAGATCTGGCCAGTCTCGGACGTTCCAATGAACTGGCATTCCGGGTTGAATTTCCCTTCCGGCCGTTTCCGGCGAAACAGGACCTTTACTGGCGCGGCCTGACCTTCTCTTCGTTTGACGGCGTATCCTGGCGGCCAAGCACCAATACCCGGTTGAGTCAGAATCTGCAAACGGTCTGGGGGAAAACGCATCCTCCCGCGTGGATGTTGAACCAGATCCGGGTACGCGACCTGAATGTCATGTCCTACAAAGTGATTCTGGAGCCGACGGACCACAACTGGCTTTATGCCCTGAACCTGTCGCTGGGTGACTCCATGAATGTGGGCTTGGCCAGGGACTATACGCTGGTGACGCGCGACCCGGTGTACCAGCGTGAAACCTACGAACTGGAGAAGTACCAGGTTGTTTCGCTGGATAAAGACCTGCCGGAATGGATTCGCCTGGAAAATCTGGCCTTGCCCCCGGAAGGTAATCCGGTTGCCCGGCAAATGGCCCGATCCTGGCGCGCGCGTTATCCGGTTGATACGGACTATATCAGCGCCATCACCCGCTGGTTCCGTATTTCACCCTTCCAGTACACACTGGAACCGCCTCCTCTGGGGCGTAACCGTGTTGATGAATTCCTGTTCAAGACCAAGCGCGGCTTTTGCGAGCATTACGCCTCCTCCTTCACGTATCTCCTGCGAGCGGCGGGCATTCCGGCACGGGTGGTGGTGGGGTATCAGGGCGGAGAACCCAGTCCGACCGGAGATTCCTGGGAGGTGCGGCAGATGGACGCCCATGCGTGGGCTGAAGCCTGGATTGAAGGGCGCGGCTGGGTCCAATTCGACCCGACGGCAGCGGTTGCGCCGGACCGGATCGAGTTGGGCATGTCGGCCATGGCGGACGATCGTGAAGTCTGGGGAAATTCGGCGATCAGCGCCGTGCAATACAGTAATTATCAGATGCTGGGGGAATTGCGCAGTCTGATGGACTATGTGAATTATCGCTGGCAGCGCGATGTGGTGGGTTATGACAGCCGTAACCAGGAAGACTTTCTGTTGCGCTTGCTGGGCGACAATTCGGTATGGCGGCAATTGGGAGTGATGTTCGGTTCGATGGCGTTGATCGGAGCATTGCTGGCGTCGATGACGCTGATCCGTCGCCGCAAACCGGTGCATCCGGCTGATGCCGTGGTTTTGCGCTTGTCGGCGAAGTGGGTGGGCAAAGGCTTGCAACGAGGTCCCGGCGAGGGGGTGCTGGCCTATCTCGCGCGTCTGGAAGAAGTACAGCCGCACTGGCAGGCGCATGCCCGCGAGTTTGCAGAGGTGTACGCAAAGCTGCGTTATGCGCCTGGCACCGGCAAGGAATCGGTGCAGGTGCGGCGTCTTGCCCAATTATTGCGCGCCTGGCCTGCTTATCGCCCACAAAAGACACAATTGGTTGAAAGTTCTCTTGCCGAAAGCCGGGATTCCCCCTAGAATTGCGCCCACAGAAACAGACGCATAGCTCAGCTGGTTAGAGCACCACCTTGACATGGTGGGGGTCGCTGGTTCGAGTCCAGTTGCGTCTACCAAATTGCCTTATAAATCAGCCGCTTACGTTAATTCGTTAGCGGCTTTTTTATTGGTTTGTCAATGGTTGGTCAATCGTTGGTTAAACTCGGGTGTTACCGGAAGCTCACTCGCACCGGTTTCGGCTCGTCGTGCCCCTCCATGTAGTGCTCCCACATCCTCTCATCCGCATGCCCGGCCAGCGCCATGGCGTAGGCCTTTCCGTACTTCTCCGTCACCTGAGTAATGCCCAGCGCCCGCAGGTCGTGGAACGATGGCCGCTGTGCCGGATCCAGATCGGCATACACCCCTGACTGATCCCGGTACCGACCAAACTCGCGCGTCAGGAAGTCCTCGGTCATGGCCAGATGGTGCAACTTCTTCATCTGCTGTTTTTTATTGTTCCGGGCTGGCCGATAGTGCAGCAGATACGGGCATTTGAACGCCAGCGGCGTGGTCAGGCAGGCCATCACCGCCGCCAGCAGCTCCGGGTGCATGTCGACCTCGATGTATACCGGCTTCTTGTAGTTGCGCGACTTCTCCTGAAGCACCGTCAGGGTATTGGCCGGAATGTTGATCATCGTCCTGGTGATCTTCACAAGATCCGCCCGGCGCTGCAGGCTGTTGATGGCCAGATCAATGGCCCGCTGCAGGTAATCCGGGCTGATGGCGCGGATAGCGGCCAGCGCCTCCGGGGTGTGCCGCTGGCGTACTTTTGGCGGCACAATCGCCTCCATCGTGCGCTCGGCAATGTTGTCTGGCGCCCAGCCCTGGTGGGTGATGTAGGCCCACAGGTCGATCAGCATGATGCGGTGCTTGATGTAACTGTGCGCTGGCTTCTCATTAAGCAGGGCGGCCACGTCAATCACGGCCAGCTCGTTCACGCGCTTGTCACCCCAGCGGCTCACGTACTCGTTCAGCATGTAGTCGTGATTCTCCCGGGTGCTGGCTGCATACTTTTTCTGAGCCAGGCGCAGCCG
>DASUIM010000147.1:0-1637 GCA_036279775.1 Fluviicoccus sp.
GACGGCAAGATCATCCGCCCGAGCGCCAACTACACGGGTCCGGAAGATCAGGTGTTTGTGCCGTTGAAGGATCGGAAGTAAGCCATGAACAGCCAATTCCGCAAAAACCTGCCAGGCACGTCGCTCGATTACTTCGACGCCCGCGCCGCCGTCAACGCCCTCAAGCCGGGCGCTTGGGACGGCCTGCCGTATACCGCCCGCATCCATGCCGAGAACATCGTCCGCAAGGCCGATCCGGCCATCCTCAACGAGTGTCTGCTGCAGCTGATCGAGCGCAAGCGCGAGCGTGACTTCCCGTGGTTCCCGGCCCGCGTGGTCTGCCACGACATCCTTGGCCAGACCGCGCTGGTGGACCTTGCCGGTCTGCGTGACGCCATTGCTGATCAGGGCGGCGACCCCGCCAAGGTCAACCCGGTGGTGCCGGTGCAGCTGATCGTCGACCACTCGCTGGCCGTTGAATGCGGCGGTTTTGACCCCGACGCCTTCCAGAAGAACCGCGACATCGAAGAGCGCCGCAACGAAGACCGCTTCCACTTCATCAACTGGACCAAGACTGCCTTCGACAACGTCGACGTGATCCCGGCCGGTAACGGCATCATGCACCAGATCAACCTGGAGAAGATGTCGCCGGTGATCCATAACGACAACGGCGTCGCTTATCCCGACACCTGCGTCGGCACCGACTCGCACACCCCGCACGTCGATGCACTGGGCGTAATCTCGGTGGGCGTCGGCGGTCTGGAAGCCGAGAACGTTATGCTCGGCCGCGCCTCCTGGATGCGCACCCCGGACATGGTTGGCGTCGAACTGACCGGTAAGCGTCAGCCCGGCATTACCGCCACCGACATCGTACTGGCCCTGACCGAATTCCTGCGCAAGGAGAAGGTGGTCGGTGCATATCTGGAATTCTACGGCGAAGGCGTGCCCGGCCTGACCATCGGCGACCGCGCCACCATCTCCAACATGGCCCCGGAATACGGCGCCACCGCCGCCATGTTCTCCATTGACGAACAGACGCTGACCTACCTGCGCCTGACCGGTCGTTCCGACGCCCAGGTCGCGCTGGTGGAAACCTACGCCAAGGAAGCCGGGCTGTGGTCTGAAACACTGGCCAAGGCCGAGTTCGAACGCGTGCTCAAGTTTGACCTGTCGTCGGTCGTGCGCAACATGGCCGGTCCGTCCAACCCGCACCGCCGCCTGCCGGTGTCGGCACTGAAGGAACGCGGCATCGCCGTCGATCTCGACAAGGCGCGTGCCCAGGAGGCCGAAGGCCTGATGCCGGACGGCGCGGTGATCATCGCCGCCATCACCAGCTGCACCAATACCTCCAATCCGCGCAACGTCATCGCTGCCGGTTTGCTGGCTCGCAACGCCCGCAAGCTGGGTCTGGTGCGCAAGCCGTGGGTGAAGTCGTCGCTGGCGCCCGGCTCCAAGGTGGTCGAGCTGTACCTGAAGGAAGCCGGTTTGCTGGATGATCTGGAAGCCCTCGGATTCGGCATCGTCGCCTTCGCCTGCACCACTTGCAACGGCATGTCCGGCGCGCTCGATCCGAAGATCCAGCAGGAAATCATCGACCGCGACCTGTACGCCACCGCCGTGCTGTCCGGCAACCGCAACTTCGACGGCCGTATCCACCC
>DASUIM010000148.1:0-4590 GCA_036279775.1 Fluviicoccus sp.
CGGCAGGCGGCCCAGCCACTTCGCCTTGGCCTTGGCCAGCAGGCCGCGCGAGTCGGTGTTCCACGGGTGGAAGTTGGGGCTGTAGAACTTGAAGTACGCCGGCATCAGCTTGCGGAACACGCCGGGATAGCCGAAGAAGTAGTTCAGCCCCTGCGCCCAGGCCTTCACATTGCCCAGTTCACCGGCTTCCTTCATCAGCTGCACCAGATGGATGGTGGAGAACAGCGGGAACAGCACGCTTACCGCCATCATCTCGGTGACACGCACGAACTCGCTGCCGCCGATGGCCTTGTAGACATCAAAGGCCACCGCCTTGTGCTCGGCCTCCTCGATGGCGTGCCAGGCCCAGATCGGGGCCATGCGCGGGTCCATTTCATCCAGCGCGTTGAACTTCAGCAAGAATTCCTCGGCCATCATGGCGGTAAAGTGTTCCACCGCCACGGTATGCGCCAGCTGACGCTCCGGGCTCAGCTTGCGCAGGCGGTCCATGAACATGGCGATTTCATGCTCCAAGCGGCCCAGGCCGATGCCGCGCTCCTCCAGGAAGCCGTTCAGCGCCTTGTGTTCCTTGCTGTGGTGCGCTTCCTGACCGATGAAGCCGCGAATGGCCTTCAGCAGCTCGGGATCGGTGATGCGGTCCTGGTAGTGACGCACCGAGTCGATGAAGAAACGCTCACCGGGCGGGAAGCCGGAGGACAGCGCCGCCAGCAGCAGCGTTTTCATCGGGTTGTTGTCCCACCACCATTTCGGCAGATCGGCGGGAAAATCGAAATCGGGACGGCGGACTTCCGGGATCATCCCGGCGGGGGTGGCGGTGCGGCGAATCGCGGAGGTGGCGGCGGCGGTCATGGCGTTACCCTGTATCTGTTCTTCGTGGTGATGGACACAGGTTACGATTTGCGCAAAAGGGGCGTGAGGGCCGCCGGGGACAATCGGCTTGTCATTGGAGGCCAAATCGATTCCTACAGAAATTTTGCTATTCAGAATTCAGTCATCTTCCAGCCACATTCGACTCAAGTTGGCTAGCTGACCATAAAATCATTGGGAGCTAAATACTGATACAAAACAGCTTAAGCTATCTCCGAATAGCTACATTCCTGGGTTTGGAAGGGAACAGTTGCCTTCTTGAGATGGTGCCAGCAGCCAAAAAACAACATCAGGACTGGAATTTTGCACATACTGCGCATACAATTTTCTTGAATTCAAAAGGGGAAAAGGTACCCTTTCATAACTTACATTCAAATGAAATCACTGCCGGATTTAATATAAAATTCAATATTTTATCCGCCACCAACAATCAATGAGGACATTATCATGAAACACATTTTTTGTTTTTTTCTCTGCGCAACACTCCCCCTTTCAGCAACCGGCTTTAGTTTTTCTAAAGAAAATAAAATCCGTACCGATAACAAAGACATCATATATTGCTCCGGTGACATCGCAAAGAAAACACCTACTATTTGCTACGACAAAGTAATTAGCAAAAGACTAAATATAAATAATTTCTCGGGTGGACTTTCGATTCAACCATTAACAGCAGATTATCTAACAGAACTAAACAAAAGCACTGAAAAGGTTAAAGTTACATTTAAAAAACTTCAGGGCATTCGAATTGATGATCCAAACTTCAAAGCGAATGTTTCTATGACTGGAATTTTCCAAGACATCAATGAACTTAAAAAAAGTCACGACAATATAATTAGAGCATTGAATAACATCGATGAGCGCCTGAAGGAAATCGATGCCTTGTACGAGAAAGCAAAACTTCTGAATGATGAATACGCAAGCATCGACCCTGTATTCAAAGAGCTTCTGAGCACAAGGCTTGCAAACTATACAGTTAGATTTATTAATGATGCAGCCGCATTCAAAGAAAGTCAGATTAAACCAATGGAAGAAGCAGAGTTACTATTTGAAAAATATAACAAACTAGCCGAAACATATAACAATAAAAACATTATAGAGCAAGAGAAAATTAGAAAATTTGCCACTGATAACGGCTTACTAGGTTATGAACCCGACTTTTCTAATCTTTTAAATGGCCCAGAGAAAGCCGAAGGGTATGTTAATTTTATAATTGCGGCCCCTAAAGGAATAATATTCAATTATGACATTATGCTTCCAAAGCGCCCAGGACTAACAGGATACTCTTCTGGAAAATCGCCCGTCAGCATTTACATCGATTATGAAAACACAGGCAGGAGCGGGAGTTATGGTCTTGACAACAAATACTTCAAGGTTATTCGCATTAATCGATTTGAAAGTGCAACTGGTGAGAGCGGATACAGCGTAGACCTAGAAAACATATTTATTGATAAAAACAGACTCTGAAATACTCCTCTATCCAAAAAAGATGGTCAGCGTATCAAGTTTATAAAAATAATGATACCTGATCATTTCTATCAAGAAAGTCAATCAGCACTCACCCCTGAGTCAACGTCATTCTCAACCCATCCGGCAGCCCCGCCTGCATATCCAGCATCGCCCCCATCGCGTGAAGGTACAGCAACGCGTTGGGTAGTCTTTTGCCGCTTGCGCAAATTGACCAGATTGATCTGTGCCTGAAGAGCCTGCGCCTTCGCCCGGATACGCTCCTGCCGCTCAACCGGCATGGCCTGCATGATATCGCTGTGACGGGTGAAGTTACTCATACGACAACTCCTGCAGATACTCAAACCAGATTATCACGACTTTTACCTCTCAAAATTTCCCCCCCTTCCCCTCACCCCCCGAAAACCGCCCCGCCCCCGCCACCGACTCGCCGCTGGCCAGCGTCTTCAAGCCATGCCCGAATTCATTCCGTAACGCCTCTTCCACCCCCATCCCCCACTGCTCATAAGCGCTCATCCGATCACCCCGCAGGCATTGCTGCGGAAACCCCGCGATCTGCCTCGCCAATTCCTCGGCCGCCCGCAAGGCTTCGCCCGCCGGCACCAACCGGTTCGCCAGCCCGATGGCCAGCGCTTCCGGCGCATCGACCGGCCGCCCGGTCAGCATCAAGTCCAGCGCCCGGCTCATGCCGATCAGCCGGGGCAGACGGAGGGTACCGCCGTCAATCAACGGTACGCCGAAGCGGCGGCAGAACACCCCGAACACCGCCGTTTCATCCGCCACCCGCAGGTCGCACCACAGCGCCAGTTCCAGCCCGCCCGCCACGCAATAGCCGCTCACCGCCGCAATCACCGGCTTCGTCAACTGCATCCGCGTCGGCCCCATCGGGCCGTCGCCTTCCGTATCCAGCCGGTTGCGGCGCTCGGGGTCGGCGAACACCGCCTTCAGGTCGGCCCCGGCGCAGAAGTTGCCGCCCTCGCCGCTCAGGATCGCTACCGACAGCTCCGGGTCGGCGTCAAAGTCACGGAAGGCCTGCGCCAGCGCCTCGGCGGTGGGCCGGTCGACGGCGTTGCGGGCTTCGGGACGGGTGATGAACACATTCAGCAGCGGCGGCTGACGCTCAACGCGGACCAGGGTCATGGCAGGCTCCGGGGGCCAG
Organism: Fluviicoccus sp.; assembly: GCA_036279775.1. Classification (GTDB taxonomy): domain Bacteria; phylum Pseudomonadota; class Gammaproteobacteria; order Pseudomonadales; family Moraxellaceae; genus Fluviicoccus. Next base: position 3,491 of record DASUIM010000148.1, read on the forward strand.
GGGAAAGGTTGTCCGAGTATAGCCCCCGGAATGGAAACCGGTCGGTCACGATAGGCGTCCGTGCGGCGATTGCTATATTAAATAACGATCGTTACGATCAGGCGCATCCCACCCGCCCTGATGGCCCGGAGTCCGCCATGACCACGCAAACCACCGCCTGCATCCTCTGCTCCCGCAACTGCGGGCTGACCGTGGAGATCGAGAACGGCAAGTTCACCCGGATCCGCGGCGACGACAACCATCCCGTCAGCAAGGGCTACATCTGCCAGAAGGCGGCGCGGCTGGAACACTACCAGAACCACGACGACCGCCTGCGCCAGCCGCTGCGCCGCAAGGCTGACGGCAGCTTCGAGCCGGTCAGCTGGGACGAGGCGCTGGACGACATCGCCCAACGGCTGCTGGCCATCCGCGCCAAGCACGGCGGCAAGGCCTTCGCCACGGCGGGCGGCGGCGGCCAAGGTAACCATCTGGGCGGCGCTTATCTGGGGCAAGTGCGCGCGGCAATGAAAAGCCGCTTCAACTACAACTCGCTGGGGCAGGAAAAGACCGGCGACTTCTGGGTCAACGGCCGCCTGTTCGGCCAGCAGACCTGCCACACCACCGAGGACGTGGAACACGCCGACTATGTGCTGTTCATCGGCACCAATCCCTTCCAGGCGCACGGCATTCCCAACGCCCGCGACACGCTGAAGGAAATCAGGAAAGACCCGAACCGCACCATGGTGGTCATCGACCCGCGCCGCACCGAAACCGCGAAATACGCCGACATCCACCTGCAGGTCAAACCCGGCATGGATGCCTTCCTGCTCAGCGCCATCCTCGCCATCATCGTCCGCGACGGGCTGCACGACCGCGAATTCCTCGCCGCTCACTGTACTGATTTTGATCAGGTGGAAGCCGTGCTGAAATCCGTGCCGATCGCCGACTACGCCGCCCGCGCCGACGTGCCGCTGGCCGACGTCGAAACCGTCGCGCGCGGCTTCGCCACCGCCCGCACTGCCTGCGTGCGCATCGACCTGGGCATCCAGCACACGCTGCACACCACGCTGAACGGCTATCTGGAAAAGCTGCTGTACCTGATCACCGGCAACTTCGGCATC
>DASUIM010000149.1:0-4989 GCA_036279775.1 Fluviicoccus sp.
GGTGTGGCCGGCGACCGGCGACGGCCCGGTGCTCATCAAGCCTCCCGGCGTGTGGTAGGGCATGTAGCGGCGGATGGCATCGAAGGCTTCGCCGACGGTCTGGGCATGGCGGGCGATGGCGGCGACCGGCCCGAGGATGGAAATGTCCTGGCAGGTGGCCAGTTGCAGGCCGAAGTCCGGAATGTCGAAGGTGTTGGCCGTGTGTTCCAGCAGTTGGATGGTCCGGTCCAGAAGGATGGTCGATTCCGGGGCGTCCAGGGCGCTGGGCGGGATATCCAGGGCGGACAGCAGGGCCTTGGCGTCGCCGCCGTGCCGGGCGACCAGGGCGGCAAAGCCGGTCAGGGCGCGCGCGCGGATCAGCAGCGGATAGGCCATGCAGGTTGGATCCTGTCTTGTCGTTTGTCGCCAAATGCTAACACAAAGTCGCCGGATGCAAATACGCCCTTCCGGGTATCAGGCACCATGCAACCATCCAGAAAAAAACAAGCGGGGTGGGGCATGAAAGCCGTCGTATGCAAGCAGGCGCAACTGAGCGTGCGGGAGTTGGCGGAGCCGGTGCCGGCGGCGGGGCAGGTGCTGGTCAAGGTGCTGCGCTGCGGCATCTGCGGTTCTGACCTGCATGCCCGCCATCATTGCGATCATATGGCCGGACTGATGGCGCGCAGCGGCTTTCCGGGGTTCATGCGCGCCGGAGACGACGTGGTCTTCGGCCACGAATTCAGCGGCGAGGTGCTGGACTACGGACCGGGCTGCAAGCAGGCGCTGAAGCCCGGAACACCCGTGGTGGCGCTGCCGATGCGGCGTCTGGGCGGGGCGATTGCCGCCATCGGCCTGAGCCCGGCGGCGCCCGGCGGCTATGCCGAGCGGCTGCTGGTGGATGAAAGCATGATGCTGCCGGTGCCGAACGGCCTGTCCGCCGATGTCGCCGCCCTCACCGAGCCGATGGCGGTGGGTTGGCATGCGGTGCGCCGGAGCGAGGTGCGGCGCAGCGACGTGGCGGTGGTGATCGGTTGCGGTCCGGTGGGGCTGGCGATTATCTGCCTGCTGAAGGCGCAGGGCGTGCGCCACATCATCGCCAGCGATTTCTCGCCGGGGCGGCGGGCCCTGGCCGTGCGCTGCGGCGCCACCCGGGTGATTGACCCCGCCGTGGACTCCCCCTATGCCGACTGGCAGTCGTTTGCCTTCCTGCCGCGCCTGTCGGACGCCCTGGAGCTGGCGGTTTCCACCCGGGAAAAGCTGGGTCGGCTGCCGTTGCCGTGGTGGCAGGTCTGGCGCGTGGCGGAAGGGCTCGGCCTGAACCCCAAGCGCCCGGTGATCTTCGAGTGCGTGGGCGTCACCGGACTGCTGCAGCAGATCATCGAAGGCGCGCCGATGTTTTCGCGGGTCGTGGTGGTGGGGGTCTGCATGCAGAGCGACCGCATCGAGCCCGCCATCGCCATCAACAAGGAAATCGACCTGCGCTTTGTGCTGGCCTACACACCGCTGGAGTTCCGCGATGTGCTGCACATGCTGGCCGAGGGCAAGGTCGACGGTCGCCCGCTCATTACCGGCGAAGTGGGCCTGGACGGCGTGGAAGCCGCCTTCGACGCCCTGGGCGATCCCGAGCGGCACGCCAAGATCCTGATCAACCCGGCATCGGACGCATCCGCCCCCCGGAGCCATCATGTCCCATCCCTGTAAACAGTATGTCGTCAATGGCATCCGCATGAACGTGCTGGATGCGGGCAGTGGACCCGCGGTCTTGCTGGTGCACGGCTTTCCCGACACGCACGCCGTCTGGCGCCAGCAGATTCCGGCGCTGGTGGCGGCGGGCTTCCGGGTCATTGCCCCCGATACCCGCGGCTGCGGTGAGACCGATCTCTCGCCGGACGTGGCCGATTACGCTATCGACAGGCTGACCGATGACCTGCTGGCCTTGCTGGATGCCCTGCACATCGACCGGGCGGCGGTGATCGCCCATGACTGGGGGGCCATGATTGCCTGGCGTCTGGCCATCTTCCATCCCGAACGGGTGCGGCAGCTGGCGGTGCTGTCGGTGGGGCATCCGCGCGCCTATGCCGCGGGCGGGTTCATGCAGAAGCTGCGCGGCTATTACATCCTGTTCCTGCAATGGCGGGGCGGGGCCGAATTCCTGGCCCGGCAGGCCGACTGGTGGCTGTTCCGCGCCATGACCCGTTTCCCCGGGGAATTCGCGCAATGGCGGGAGCAACTGTCGCGTCCCGGCCGCCTGACCGCCGGAGCGAATTATTACCGCGCCAATCTGGGCATGCTCTGGGACAGGCGCGACTACCCCAAGGTGCGGGTGCCGGTCCTGGGGATCTGGAGCAGTAATGACCTCTTTTTGGTGGAAAGCCAGATGCGGCAGTCCGGGCGGGAAGTGGCCGCCCCCTGGCGTTACGAGCGCGTTGAAGGGGCCAACCATTGGCTGCAGCTGACCGCGCCGGAGCAGGTCAACCGCCTGCTGACCGATTTTCTGATACGGGGAGAATGACCATGATCAAGCGATACCACGTTGAAATCCTGCTGGCCCTGGCGGCGCTGCTGCTGTTCGCCGTTGTCTGCCGTGTGGAAGCGCCCGGAGAGTCCGCGCGCCTCAGTCATGCCGAGGTGGATGCCTACCTGCAACGGCTGGCGGATGCCCCCGCACCTGCCGAGGAAAAGGCGATGCTGCTGGAACGCCTGCGTGTCTGGGGCTACGCCGATGACGGCCGCCCGGTATACATGCTCAACCTCATGCGTTTCTTTGACCGCCTGCGCCCCGACGGCGGCCTGAACGGCTTCAGCGGCACGCCCGCCGAGGCCAACGCCTACTACGAGCGGGAGGTCACGCCGTTGGTGATGCGCCTGGGCGTCACGGCGGCGGTGGCGGGGAATGTCCAGGGCGTGGGCGCACACAGCAACATCGCCGGGGCCGCGACGGTCGCGGATGACTGGAACCGGGTGCTGGTGGTGCGTTATCCCAGCCGCCGCGCCTTCTTCGAGCTGGTCAGCCATCCGGACTACTGGAAGCTGCTGCCGTTCAAGCTGGCCTCGGTCGATCTGGCGCTGGTGCCCGTGAACGGCGACGTGGTGATGCCCGACCCGCGCCTGCTGACCGGTGGGCTGCTGCTGGTGCTGTTCCTGCTGACGGGCTGGATCCGGAGCGCCAGACGGCGGCCGGAAACCGCCGCCGCCTGATCCCTTTCCCGAACTCCAACCCGAGGTAGCCGACATGAACCTGACCCAAGGGCGCCGCGGCGCCGCCGTCCTGACCCTGCTGGCCCTGCTGGCCCTGGCTGCGCAGTCCGCTTTTGCCGCCAGCCTTTCCGGCGTTGTCCGCCAGGCCGACGGCCAGCCGGTCGCCGGGGTGATGCTGACCGTTTTCAATCCGGAAGGTGATCGCAAGGAAACGGTCTACACCGGCCGTGACGGGCGTTACGCCATCCGCACCGGTTTCGAGGGCAAGCTCCGTGTGCGGGCGCGGATGCACAAGATGCAGGATGCCGTGCAGGAAATCACCGCCGGCGGCAAGGCGCTGCAGGCGGATTTCGTGCTGCAGCCCTATCCGGACGCCGCAACCCTGTCCGCCAGCCTGACCGCCTCGGCGCACCTGACCCGGCTGAAGTGGCCGGACGAGAACGCCCGCGCCGCCTTTGTCAGCCAATGCAACTATTGCCATCAGGTGGGCAATGCGCTGACCCGCCGCCCGCGCGACCTGTCGGCCTGGGAACAGACGGTGGACCGCATGCAGGGCTACATGGCGCTGCTGACCCGCGGCGAGGCCAAGGCCATCGTCAAGACCCTGCACGACGGCTTCGACAACCGGCCGATGCCGGCCATGCAGAAGTACGAAGCAGGGGATGATCTGGGCCGCGCCAAGATCCGGGAATGGCTGGTCGGCGACGGGCTCAGTTTCATCCACGATGCCGATTTCGGCCCGGACGGCATCCTCTATGGCACCGACGAGGGCCACGACCTGTTGTGGGCGCTGGACCGCCGCACCGGCCGCATCGACAAATATCCCCTGCCCGATATCAACCTGCCGGTGGGCGGCCATTTTTCCGCGCTGCAGCTGCCGCTTGGGGTGTTCACCGGCAAGCACGGACCGCACAGCATGGCCCAGGGCAAGAACGGCCTGATCTGGATCACCAATGCCCTGTCGTCGGTGCTGATGTCCTTTGATACCCGCACCAAGCAGTTCAAGAGCTACACCATTGATGAACCGGCATTGTACCTGCACACCATCCGCGTCGATGCCAAGGGGATCGTCTGGTTCACGGCGGCCGTTTCCAACAAGGTCGGCCGCTTTGACCCGGATACCGGCAAGTTCACCATGATCCAGCTGCCGCATGACGGCGTGATGCGCGCCATGGTGGACACGCTCTTTCCGACGGTGCTGAAGCTCTCGGCGCACTGGCCGGGGAAAAACATTCCCATCGCCGTGTCGCCGCACCGGTTCTTCGAGGGCCGCAACCTGTTCAACCTGCCCTATGGCATTGATGTCAATCCGAAGGACGGCTCGATCTGGTATGCCAAGCTGCTGTCGAACAAGATCGGGCGCATTGATCCGAAAACGCTGGCCGTGACCGAGATGGACACCCCGTTGCGCGGCCCCCGCCGTCCGCGTTTTGACCGCGACGGCGTGCTCTGGATTCCGGCCTTCGACGACAGCGCGCTGATGCGCTATGACCCGGCGCAGGGCAAATTCACCACCTTCCGTCTGCCGACCCTGGCCCCGGGCGAGTACGAAACGCCGTATGCGTTGAACGTGCATCCGAAGACGGGGGAGGTCTGGATCACCTCGAACATGTCTGACCGCATCCTGCGCTTCAATCCCCGCACGCAGCGTTTCATGGCGTATCCCAGCCCCACGCGCGTCACCTGGCTGCGGGATCTGGTGTTCTCGGAAGACGGTCAGGTGTGTTCCAGTTCGTCGAACCTGCCGGCATACGGCATCGAGGACGGACGGGATGCCTTTGTCTGCCTGGATCCGGAGGGCGGGGACAAGGA
>DASUIM010000150.1:0-10916 GCA_036279775.1 Fluviicoccus sp.
CACACCGAAGGCAACCATTCGCTGGCGGCGCGGGTGCGCGACGGCATCCGCGTCACCTCGGAAAACGGCATCGGCGCGGACGCCTACGAGCCGAAGAACTCGCGGATCAACGCCGTGCGCCGCTACGCGCAGGCGACCGGGGTGGAAGTGATCCTGAACGGCAATACGCTGGAAGGCAGCAACGACCAGTACATCTCGATGGTGCTGGAAAAGACCGTGGCCGGGCCGTCGGCGAATCCGGATTATCCGAACTGCGCTTCGTCCAGCGAGTCGACGCCCTACTGGCTGATGCCGGGGCAGGAAAGCAGTTATCTGATCGGGGAAGCGGAATTCGGGCAGGCGGTGCGGTAAGACGGAAACCGAACGGCCGCCGGAGCCTGAAACGCCGGCGGCCGCGGGGTCAGCGGTGGGCGATGATCGAACGGCCCTCGCTGTCGGTCACGGCCAGCTCGCCGGTATCAAGGATCTCGATGCTTTCCGCATCCTGCAGTACTTCCAGAAACAGCGCCTCCTGGGCCATCACCTCTTCCGGGCAGGACATCATCGTCGCGGCGGTGTCGCCGACTTCCAGCTTGTCGCCGTCCACCCGGTAGGTGGTGGTGTAGCTGTTGCATCCGCCCTGGCCGGACAGATTGCCGTCGGCGCGGAATTTCAAGCTGAGATGTGTGTAATCCAGCCGTTCATCATCCACCGTGTCCACAGTCCACTCCCCGCCCAGCAGCGACGCGGCCGTCCCGGCGGCCTCGGTCGCGGTCAGGCACTCCGGCAGCACTTGATTGCGGACGGTGACGCGCGCCTGATCTTCCTTGAACCACACTTCGGTGGCAGGCACGTCAATACCGACGTAACGGCCGCCGAAGGGACTTTTGGCCGGGCGCAGGTCAATCTTTTCCGCATCCAGCGTCAGGCGGATGCGGTCCTGCTTGCCGTCGCGTTCGGTGGCGACACTGGCGGGACGGCCGCCGCAATCCAGCGCCGAGGATTGCGCTTCGGCCTGATAGGCATGCAGTTGCAAGATGCCGGTTTCCGTCACCACGCGACCGGAGGGCACCTCCACCGGGTCACTGATCCAGAGGGGCTGACCGCGGTGCTCGATGACGGCGCGCAAGGTGTAGTCCACCCCCGGCTTCAGATTGACCACCGGCACTTGCAGGAAAAACGAGACCGGCGGCTGCAGTCCGTCGAGCGGGCGGCGCTCTTCGGCCAGCACCTGTCCGTCCGCCGGGGACATCAGCGTCACCACGGCGACACTGTCCGGCGGCAAGGCGACCCGGGCGCGGTAGGTCAGGTCGCCGCTGATCACGGTCATTGGCGTCTGCGGGCCGAAACTGCTGCCCTCAAAGACGGCGCAGCCGTTCAGCACGGCGGCCAGCGCCAGCAGGGCGGCCAGACGGGCGGTCTGAAATCCGGTCATGGTGAAACTCCTAGAGCAATAACGATTGGCGCGTGTTCCTGAAGACAAGGGTAGCATGCGGACGCCGCCGGGAAACGTCGCCACCTTCACAAACGGAAGGAGACGGGGCGCATGATACCGCTACTCGTGCCGTAACGCCTCAATCGGATCCAGCCGCGCCGCCCGTCTTGCCGGAAAAAACCCGAAAATCACCCCGATCGCCGCCGAAAAGACGAAGGACAGCACGTTGATCTGCAGGTTGAAGAGGTAAGGCACCTCCATCGCCGAGGCCAGCGCCATCGACGCGCCGGTCGCCAGCACAATCCCCACCACTCCGCCCAATGACGACAGCACCGCCGCCTCGATCAGGAACTGCAGCAGCACCTCGCGCTCCAGCGCGCCGATCGCCAGGCGGATGCCGATCTCGCGGGTGCGCTCGGTCACCGACACCAGCATGATGTTCATGATGCCGATGCCGCCGACCAGCAGGCTGACCGCCGCCACCGCGCCCAGCAGCGTCGTCATTAGCCGGATGGTGCCCGACAGCGTTTCGGCGATCTGCTTGGTATCGATCACGTTGAAGTTGTCTTCCTCGCTCTCCGCCAGCTTACGGCGCTCGCGCATCAGCGCCTTGACCCGCGCCGTTACCTGTTCCATCGACGCGCCGTCCTTCACCGAGATCAGGATGGTGTTGACATCCTGACTGCCGGTCAGCCGCCGCTGCACCGTATGCAACGGCATCAGCACCACGTCATCCTGGTCCATGCCCATCGACGACTGCCCCTTCGAGCCCAGCAGGCCGATGATGTCGCAGGAAAACTGCTTGACGCGGATGCGGCCGCCGACCGGGTTCTGCTTGCCGAACAGCTCGCGGCGCACGGTTTCACCGATCACGCAGACATTCTTGCCCGCGCGTTCCTCGCTGTCAGTGAAGACGCGGCCGTCGACCAGCGTCCAGTTGCCGGTGCGCAGCCAGGCGGCGGTGCTGCCGGTGATGGAGGTGGACCAGTTGCGGTTGGCAAAGACGACCGTAACGCCGCGGCTGATGGTGGGCGCCACCGCGTTCAGCGAACTGATCTGGGCATCAATCGCCTGGGCGTCATCCAGCTTGAAGCGCGGCGCGCCCGCCGCATCCCGCCCCGGACTCATGCGCTGGCCGGGCCGCACCATCAGCAGGTTGCTGCCCAGGCTGGAAATCTGGTCGGACACGGCCTGTGTCGCGCCGTTGCCCAGCGTCACCATCGTGATCACCGCCGATACGCCGATGACGATGCCAAGGATGGTGAGGAAGGAGCGCAACAGGTTGCGCCGAATCTCGCGCAGCGCGAGCAGCAGCGTATTCCACCACATCAGGCGGCCCCTCCGTTGCGCTCATCGCTGGCCACCACGCCGTCGACAAAATGGATGATGCGGTCGGCGTAGGCGGCCATGTCCGGTTCGTGCGTCACCATCAGGATGGTGATGCCCTGCTCCTTGTTCAGAGCGCGGATCAGCTCCATGATTTCCTTGCCGCGCTGGGTGTCGAGGTTGCCGGTGGGTTCGTCCGCCAGCAGCACCGTCGGCCGGGTGACAATGGCGCGGGCGATGGCGACACGCTGCTGCTGGCCGCCGGAGAGCTCGGCCGGGGTATGGTCCTCCCGTTCCGCCAGCCCCACCGCGGCCAGCGCCGCGCGGGCGGCGGCATGACGGTCGGCCTGGCTTTCCCCCCGGTAGAGCAACGGCAGCTCCACGTTTTCCAGCGCGGTGGTGCGCGACAGCAGGTTGAACCCCTGGAAGACAAAACCGAGATAGCTGCGGCGCAGCCGGGCGCGCTGGTCGCGGTCCAGCCGCTCCACGTGCAGGCCGCGAAAGAGGTATTCGCCGCTGGTCGGGGTGTCCAGGCAACCGAGAATGTTCATGGCGGTGGACTTGCCGGAACCGCTGGGGCCCATCACCGCCACGAATTCCCCGGCCATGATGCGCAGGTTGACGCCGCGCAGCGCCTGGAAGGCGGCCTGGCCCTGGCCGTAGGTCTTGGTGATGTTGCGCAGCTCAATCAGCGCCTCACCGGCAGAATCGTTCATTTCTTCGCGCTCACGCTGTCCACGATCACCGCCATGCCTTCCTTCAGCTCACCGCCGGTGATCTCGGTCAACTGGCCGTTGGTGGCGCCGGTTTTCACTTCGACAGCCACCGGTTTGCCGTCGGCGCCGGTCACCCAGACCTTGGGAATGCCGTTCTTGCCCGGCGTGCGCGGCTTGCGGCCGCCGGTGGCGGGCGGCTTCGGCATCAGGCGGCTGACAAAGCTGGCTTCCGCCGCCTTTTCGGCCGAAGTATCCGGGGTGAAGCGCAAGGCCGCGTTCGGAATCAGCAGCACGCCCTGGCGTTCATTGGTGATGATCTCGGCGGTGGCGGTCATGCCGGGACGCAGGCTGAGGTCGTCGTTGGTGACATGGAGGATGGTCTTGTACGACACCACGCCGTCCTTGGTTTGCGATCCCAGGCCGACGCGGACGATCTGCGCCGGGAACTGGCGGTTGGACCAGGCGTCGACGGTAAAACGGGCGTTCTGCCCTTCCCTGACCTGGCCGATGTCGGCCTCGTCCACATCCACCTGCAACTCCATCTGCGCCAGGTCTTCCGCCAGCGAGAACAGCACCGGCGCCTGCAGCGAGGCGGCGACGGTCTGGCCGGGCTCGATCTTGCGCGCCAGCACCACGCCGTCGATCGGCGAGCGGATGGTGGCCTTGCCGAGGTTGGTTTCGTCGGAACTGACCTGCGCCTTCGCCTCGGTAACGCTGGCGCGGGCGCTGGCCAGATCGGCATCGGCGCGCTTGGCGGTAGCCTCGGCCGTGGCCAGTTCGGCCTTGGCGGGCACCTTGCCGCCGCTGAGGCGGCTGACTTCCTGCAAGCGGGCCAGATTGGCGCGGGCTTCCGCCTGCGTCGCCTCCGCCTGCAACACCCGCGCTTCCGCGGAGGCCAGCGCCGCCCGCGAACGGGTGATCTGGTCGCGCAGCTTGGCGGTGTCCAGCGTCGCCAGCACCTGCCCCTTGCGGATGCGGGCGTTGTCATCGACCCGCACGCTGTCGACGGTGCCGGACATTTCGCTGCCGACATCCACCTGATTGATCGGCTGCAGGTTGCCGGTGGCGGAGACAGTGACGGTCAGGTCGCCGCGCGTCACCGGCTCGGTGTCATAGCTGACCTTGGCGGCGGTGGAGCCCGACCACGGCTGCCACAGCATCAGGCCGACCGCCGCAATCACGGCCAGCATCACCCACCACCCGCGTTTTTTGCGGCCACCATTGGGGCCAAGCACGGCTTGCAGGGAATCCGGGGAAGAAGAATGGGCGGTCATGACGGGTTTCCGGAAGCAGAAGTGGGGATGGACGCGGGCGCGGACCAGCCGCCGCCGAGCGCCTTATACAGTTGCACCAGCGCCAGCACGAGGTCAGCCTCGGTGCTCTGGCGGCTGTCCTCCAGGCTGAGGCGACTGCGTTCGGTATCGAGCACGGTCTGGTAATCGGTGATGCCCGCCTGATAACGCTGGCGGGCCAGTTCGGCGGCGTTGACGGCGGCTTTCGCCCCGGCGGTCAGCGCCACCAACCGCTGCTGCTGCGCCGACAGGTTGGCCAGCGCGTTTTCCACATCTTCCAGCGCCGTCAGCACCGTCGAGCGGTACGCGGCCAGCGCCTGATCCTGCACCGCCGACTGGATGACGGCCTGCTGCTTCAGGCGGCCGCCGTCAAACAGCGGCGCGGTGATCCCGGCCAGCAGCGAACGGTTGAGCGCATTGCTGTCGCCGAGGCCGGTGAGGGTCAGCGCCTCCAGCCCGACGGAGCCGGACAGGCGGAAGGACGGATACCGGTTGGCGGCCGCCACGCCGCTGCGCGCGGTCTCGGCGGCCAGCCTGCGTTCGGCGGCCTGCACATCCGGCCGCTGGCGCAGGGTGTCGGCGGGAATGCCGATCACCAGCCCGGCTGGCAGCGACGGCAACGGGGCGGCAGCGGTCAGGCGGTCGTGCAGCGCGCCGGGCGCCTGACCGGTCAGGATCGCCAGCCGGTTTTCGGCGGCGGCCAAGCTGCTTTCCAGCGCCGGAATCTGGGCGCGGGTCTGTTCCAGGGCGGCCACCGCCTGCTCCACCGCCAGTTCGCTGGTCAGTCCGGCCTGGGCGCGCCAGCCGGTCAGGGCGCGGGTTTCTTCCTGGCTGGCCAGGTTGCGGCGGGTGATCTCCAGCCGCGCCTGCAGGGAACGCAGTTGCACATAATTGCGCGCCACCTCGGCCGCCAGCGACACCTGCGCCTGCGCCAGACCGGCGGCGCTGCCGTCGGCGTCCGCAGCGGCGGCGGTCACGGCGGCGCGCTGCCCGCCGAACACATCCGGTTCCCAGGACGCGTCGAAACCGGCCTGATACTGGTCGCGGGCAGCGTTGTTGCCGGTCTGGCTGCTGGCGGCGGACGCGGAAGCGGTCACGGACGGCAGGCGGCCCGCCTCGGCCACGCCCTGCCGGGCACGGGAGGCGCGCAGGGCGGCGCGGGCGCTGTCGAGATCGGGGTTGTGTTGCAACGCCTCGCCGACCAGTGCGGTCAGGCGGTCATCGCCCAGCTTGCGCCACCATTGCGACAGGTCGTCGGGTATCACCTTCTCATCAGGACTCTTGCCGCGCCAGGAGGCGGGCACGCCCAGCTCGGACGGTGTCGGCGGCTGGTAGACCGGGCCGACCGCGCAACCGGCCAGCCACAGCATCAGGCCTGCCGCGCCGGCGCGGACCGGAGTGGAATGCATCATCGGATTACCTCGTGCCGGAAGGGATGCCGGCGGGAATATCACAGGAATGTACCGGAGAGTACAGATTACCCGCAAACAGGGTCAATGCCGCAAATGTCAGCCGGTTTGTGGCTTTTTGTAGCGTACGGCCCGAAAGAAACCTATACCACAAAAGTGGCAAGGTTACCCTTGCCATTATACCCTACAGGGTATAGTTTTATGGAGATAACAACGAACACGAGGGTTGGGTCATGACACACATCGTCATCATCGGCGCGGGACTGGGCGGCATGGCCGGGGCTTATGAGCTGCGCGACACGCTGGGCAAGGAGGCGCGCATTACCGTCATCAACGAGCGCGACACGTACCAGTTCGTACCGTCGAACCCGTGGATCGGCGTCGGCTGGCGCAAGCGCCCGGACACCAGCTTCCCCGCCGCGCCCTATCTGGCCAAGAAGAAAATCGACTTCATCGCCCAGCGCGTCGACCGCATCGACCCTGCCGCCAACACCGTGCAGCTGGCCGACGGCCAGACCGTCGCCTACGACTACCTGGTCATCGCCACCGGCCCCAAGTTGTCCTTTGACGAAGTGCCGGGCGCAGGTCCGCATGGCGGCCACACCCAGTCGGTGTGCACGCTGGACCACGCCGAAACCTCCTACGCCGACTACCAGAAGCTGTTGCAGAATCCGGGGCCGGTGATTGTCGGCGCGATGCCCGGAGCCAGCTGTTTCGGTCCCGCCTACGAATACGCCTTCATCCTGGAAACCGCGCTGCGCCGCGCCAAGGTGCGCGACCGGGTGCCGATGACCTATGTCAGCAGCGAACCCTATATCGGCCATCTCGGCCTGGGCGGCGTCGGCGACTCGAAGTCAATGCTGGAATCGGAACTGCGCAACCGCCACATCAAATGGATCACCAACGCCAGGGTGACCAGGGTGGAAGCGGGCAAAATGTTTGTGGATGAGGTGAACGACCAGGGCGTGCTGGTGAAACAGCATGAACTGCCCTTCGTGCATTCGATGATGCTGCCAGCCTTCAAGGGGGTGGATGCGGTGGCGGCGGTGGAAGGCTTGTGCAACCCGCGCGGCTTCGTCTTGGTGGACAAGCACCAGCGCAGCCCGAAATACCCGAACATCTACTCCGCCGGGGTCTGCGTCGCCATCCCGCCGGTGGAACAGACGCCGGTGCCGACCGGCACGCCGAAGACCGGCTACATGATCGAATCGATGTGGACCGCCATCTGCCACAACATCCAGGCCGACCTCACCGGCGGCGAACCGGAAGCCGTGGGCACCTGGAACGCGCTGTGCCTGGCCGACATGGGCGACACCGGCGCCGCCTTCCTGGCCGTGCCGCAGATTCCGCCGCGCAACGTCACCTGGTTCGCCAAGGGCAAGTGGGTGCACTGGGCGAAGATCGGCTTCGAGAAGTACTTCATCTACAAAATGAAAAACGGCTCCAGCGAGCCGTTCTATGAGAAATACATTCTGAAGATGATCGGGATGAACCGGTTGAAGGAGACGCCTAAGGGGGAATAAGGGAAGTCCCCTCTCCCTCAGGCCGCGTCCAGCGCTTGCTTCAGATCCGCAATCAGGTCGTCAATGTGCTCGATGCCCACCGACAGCCGCACCATGTCTTCCCGCACGCCCGCCTTCGCCAGTTCCGCCGCGTCCAGCTGACGGTGGGTGGTGGAGGCCGGATGCGTCGCCAACGACTTCGCATCGCCAATGTTGACCAGCCGCGTGAACAGTTGCAGCGCGTCCAGGAAACGCGCCCCGCCCTCGCGCCCGCCTTCCTTCAACCCGAAGGAAATGATGCCGGAGGCGCGGCCGCCCATGTATTGCTGCACCAGCCCGTGATCGGCATGGTCCGGCAGCCCGGCGTAGTTCACCCACGACACCTTCGGATGGCCGTCCAGATACCGGGCGATGGCCAGCGTGTTGTCGCAGATGCGGTCCATGCGCAGTGCCAGCGTTTCGATACCCTGCAGCAGCAGGAACACGTTCATGGGGCTGATGGCCGCGCCCATGTTGCGCAAGGGCACCACCCGCGCGCGGCCGATGTAGGCCGCCGCGCCCAGCGCCTCGGTATAGACCACGCCGTGATAGCTGACGTCCGGCTCGTTCAGGCGGCGGAAGCGCTGCTTGTGGTCGGCCCAGGGGAACTTGCCGCTGTCGACGATGGCCCCGCCCACCGAGTTGCCATGACCGCCCAGATACTTGGTCAGCGAGTGCACGACAATGTCGGCGCCATGCTCGAAGGGACGGCACAGGTAAGGCGACGGAACGGTGTTGTCGACGATCAGCGGCACGCCGTGGGCATGGGCGATGTCGGCCAGGCGGCGCAGGTCGGCGACATTGCCCAGCGGGTTGCCGATGGATTCGCAGTAGATGGCCTTGGTGCGGTCATCAATCAGCGCCGCGAAGCTGTCGGGGTTGCGGCCGTCGGCAAAGCGCACGGTGATGCCCATTTGCGGGAAGGTATGGGCAAACAGGTTGTAGGTGCCGCCGTACAGCTGGCTGGTGGAGACGATGTTGTCCCCGGCCTCGGCGATGGTCTGGATGGCGTAGGTCACCGCCGCCATGCCCGAGGCCACCGCCAGCGCGGCAATGCCGCCTTCCAGCGCCGCGATGCGCTTTTCCAGCACATCCTGGGTCGGGTTCATGATGCGGGTGTAGATGTTGCCCGGCACTTTCAAGTCAAAAAGATCGGCGCCGTGCTGGGCGCTGTCGAAGGCGTAGGCCACGGTCTGGTAGACCGGCACGGCGACGGCCTTGGTGGTCGGATCGGGCGTATAACCGGCGTGCACCGCCAGGGTTTCTATTTTCATCTCTGTCGCTTCCTTGGTTGCACCACAATGAGGCATCAACCTTGCCACAGGATCGCTTCACTGACAAATAACTCCGCGTCCTATCGATAGAAGCGCACGCTCCGGGCTGCCAACGGGATTTTCAGGGCATTTCCGGCATGTGGTTTGCAGAGTCCGGGGAGCTTTGCTATACAGGTTAATCATTCCGGAAGAAAAACAGTCAAGCCACGGGCGGTGACGGGAGACAACCCCGGCCTTGCCATGTCTTCATTTCTCCGGGCCAAAAAAACATAAGCGCCTCCGATGCCGTCCGGCCGACCCGCCGCTGACGCCGCCTCAGGAGGCGAGGCAGCACCCAGGGGTATATTGTGACGAATGACCACCTCCTTCCGGGCCGGTTGACGCGGCCCGGCGACCGACGCGGCATCCGGCGTCCGACCGCACGCACGGAGGCGCGCTCATGACCGGATTTACCTCCCCCGAATTCGACAGCCAGCTGCAGCACCTGAAGAAGACCATCGACCGCGAACGGCTGGCGCGCATTGACGCCGAGACCACGGCCGAGCGGGTGAAGGCCGAACTCAACCGCCGCAAGCAGGAGCTGCTGTTCATGGAGTCCGTGGCGGCGGCGGCCAACAAGGCCCTGACGCTGCGCGAGGCCGTGCAGTTCGCGCTGGAACAAGTCTGCACCTTCATCGACTGGCCGCTGGGCCACGCCTTCTTCACCCGCCGCACCCCGTCGCTGCACCTGTCGTCCAGCTCGCTGTGGCATACGGCCGGATTCACGGCCCCGGAGGACTTCTGCCGGACCACCGAGCAATGCCGCTACGCACCGGGCGAGGGACTGCCGGGCAAGGCGATGGCGGACCGCCAGACGGTCTGGGTGGCGGATACCGACCAACCGGACTCACTGCTGGCGCAACGCGGGGCCGCCGAAGCCGGTCTGCGCGCCGCCTTCGCCCTGCCGGTGATGGCGGGTAACGAGGTCGAAGCCGTCCTGGAGTTTTTCACCCCGAAAACAACGCCGCCGGAAAACGGCCTGCTGGGGCTGATGGCCTTCGTCGGCATCCAGCTGGGCCGCGTCGCCGAGCGGCAGCGCGCCGAGGAACAGGCCATCCATGACGCCTTCCACGACAGCCTGACCCGCCTGCCCAACCGCGCCCTGTTTCTCGACCGCCTGAACCGCGCGCTGCTGCGCGGCCTGCGCGACGAGGAAGACAACATGGCGGTGCTGTTCATCGACGCCGACCGCTTCAAGATTGTCAACGACAGTCTGGGTCACCTGGCGGGCGACAGCCTGATCCGCCAGATCGCCGCCCGCCTGCAATCGGCGCTGACCCCCGCCGGCGGCGACGGTGACAGCGTTGTCCTGGGCGACCATACGCTGGCGCGGCTGGGCAGCGACGAATTCGCCATCCTGCTGGAGAATATCGCCGGGGCCACCGATGCCGTGCGCGTCGCCGAACACGTGCTGACGCGGCTGCAACTGCCGTTCGCCATCGGCAGCCAGGAGGTCTATTGCTCCGCCAGCATCGGCATCGCCCTCGCCGCCGACCATCAGGCCGCCGACGAGCTGCTGCGCGACGCCGACCTGGCCATGCACCGCGCCAAGCGCCTGGGCGGCGCGCGCTGGGACCTGTTCGACCAGGCGATGCACGCCAGCGCCTTCCAGCGCATGACCGTCGAAAGCGACATGCGCAAGTCGTTGCTGGAAAACCGCTTCGTGGTGCACTACCAGCCGGTGGTCGACCTGCGCACCGGCCGCATCAGCGGTTTCGAGGCGCTGGTGCGCTGGAACCGGCATGACAAGGGCCTGGTCTATCCCAATGATTTCATCCCCATCGCCGAGGACACCGGCCTGATCATCCCGCTGGACCTGTGGGTGATGCGCGAGGCCTGCCGCACCCTGCACGGCTGGCACCGGGAATTCCCCACCGAAGCGCTGACCATGAGCATCAACCTGTC
>DASUIM010000151.1:0-20202 GCA_036279775.1 Fluviicoccus sp.
TTTCGCCATGCTGCATGTCACCCACAAGCGGCCCGCCGACCCCGAAGGTGCGCCGCTGGTGATCGGCAAGCGCGTCACCATTGCCCATCATGTCAGCCTGCATGGTTGCACAATTGGCGATGAAGTGCTGATCGGCATCGGCAGCATTGTCATGGATCGGGTGGTCATAGAGCCGCGCGTGCTGGTCGGCGCGGGCAGCCTGGTGCCGCCCGGCAAGCGGCTGGAGAGCGGCTGGCTGTACGTGGGCAATCCGGTCAAGAAGGTGCGGCCGCTGACCGAGGACGAACTCGCCTGGTTCCGCTATTCCGCCGAACACTACATCCGGCTGGCGGGCAAGCATGCCGCCAGCCTTGAGGCCTGATCATGGATGCCCTGACCGCATTGTTGACCCGCAGCTCCATTGGCGGCCTGAGCGAACCCGCGCCGGATGCGGATGTGCTGAATGCCGCCTTCCGGGCGGCCTTGCGCGCTCCGGACCATCGCCTGTTTCGTCCCTGGCGTTACCTGACCATCCGCGGGGAAGGGCGGCAGGCGTTGGGGCAGGCGTATCTGGCAGCCGGTCTGCACGACAACCCGGCGCTGGGGGAAACCGAACGCAACCGTTTGCTGGCCATGCCCTTGCGCGCGCCGCTGATCGTGGCGGCCATCCTGTCGCCGCGAAAGGATGACAAGGTGCCGGAATACGAGCAGTTGCTGAGCATGGGTGCGGCCATTGAAAATTTCCTGGTGGCGCTGCATGCACAAGGCTATGCCGGGATGTGGCGCACCGGCTGGATGGCGGAGCATCCGCTGGTCAGGGCGGCGCTGGGATTGCAGTCAGGCGAGATGATTGCCGGGTATCTCTACTGCGGCACCGCCGCTTCGCCCGCGCGAACCTCCACACCGCTCAACGTGGCGGATTTTGTGCAGTCCTGGCCTTCGGTATGAAAACCACTGACGATTTCGCGGATTATCTGGCCCGGCACCTGCCGCTCAGCCGTGCGATGCAAGTGCGCGTGGACTTGTATGACGGCATCAGCCTGCATTTGTCCGCGCCGCTGGCCTGCAACCATAACGACAAGGAGACGGCGTTCGCGGGCAGCATCAGCAGCCTGGCGTCCTTGAGCGGCTGGGGGCTGATGATGCTCTGGTCCGAAGCGCTGGGGCCGTGCCAAGCCGCCATCGCGCGCGCGGATATCCATTACCGCAAGCCGTTGCTGACGGATTTCCGGGCGATAGCCACCCTGCCGGATGCGGCTGCGATTGAGACGTTTCACCGAACCTTTCGCGAACGGGGGCGGGCGAAGATGCCGGTGACCATCGAAATCCATGATGCTCACGGGGTAGGGGCGGTGCAGGAAGCCGTGTACGCCGTCTGGCGATTGCAGGACTCCGTCTGAATCCGGCTGCTGCAGAGATTTTTCTACAAAGTGGCTAAAGAATAAACACCGCGCCTGCGGTATGATGCTCCGATAAAACCAATAAGACTCCGAACCGGAACATGTACAAAGCGGTCAGTATCAGCATTTCCCGCTTGTTGCTTTTGCTGTGGGCCTTGTCCGCAGAAGTGGCGCTTGCCTCCCTTGCACCCGCTCTCAAGCTTTCGTCCGCCACCGGCATGGCGGCGACGAACGGTCATGTCGCTTATTTGCCCGAGCGCGGCCCGTGGCAGGCGTCCGAAGTGCTGGCGCAGCCGTCCACGGACTGGCGATACAGCCAGAGCACACCCAATCTGGGTTTTACCACGCAGGCCTACTGGTTTCGCATTGACGTGACCGGCGCGGATGTAACGGATGGCATTCTGGCCATCCTTTACCCGGCGCTGGATGATGTCCGCGTGTATGAAGTGACAGCCGACGGCCGGGTGCTGCACAGCTATCGCTTTGGCGACATGCATGCCGGCCTGAGGACGGAGTTGCCCAACCGCTATTTCCTGACGCCGGTTCGCCTCAATCCGGGTGAAAGCCGCATTTTCCTGATGCGCGTTGAGACGGAAGGCTCATTGCAACTGCCGCTCAAGTACTTCGACCGCCAGCATTTCTACGACCGGGAACAGCGCACGCTGCTGATCGAGGGGGTGTATTTCGGCATCCTTTTCATCATGGCGGTTTATAACTTCTTCATTTTCCTGATCTTGCGCGATGCCAGCCATGTCTGGTACAGCATGTTCGTCTTCACCATCCTGATGTTCCAGGTCAGCCTTTCCGGTTTCGGCTTTCAGTTCCTGTGGCCGATGCTGCCCGCCATCAACAGCTTCATTGTTCCCCTGACCATGTCGGGCTGCCTCTTTACCGGGGCGATGTTCTCCTTGCGCTTTCTCAATCCCGGTAACCGATTTTCCCGCACCCGGGCCATGTTCCGCATGACGGCGGTAACCGGATTGGTGATCATGGCGCTGGCGGTGTTCAGCACCTACGAATTGGCGGTGCGGGCCGCCGTCGTGGCTTGCGGAATCATGGCTGTCTACTCCATTGGCGCCGGTTTCCACATCTGGATGCGCGGGGTGGCGCATGCGCGCTATTACGCCATTGCCTGGTCCTTCCTGATGCCGACCATCGCAATCCTGTCGCTGAACAAGCAGGGGTTGCTGCCGGTGAATTTCTTTACGGAATACGCCATCCAGATCGGCAGCGTGCTGGAAGCCTCGTTGTTCTCCTTCGCTTTGGGTGATCGCATCAGTCTGGAGCGGCGGGACAAGATCCAGGAGCAGGCCCGGATGATCCTCAAGGAGCGGGCCCTGCGCGAGGAACTGCAGCGTTCGCACGCGCAGGAGCTGGTGGCGCAGCAGAAAGCCGTGGCGGCCGAGGCGGAAAGCCGGGCGAAAACCCGTTTTCTCGCCACCATGAGTCATGAGATCCGAACGCCGCTGAACGGTATTCTGGGCATGATCGAACTGTTGCAGGAGTCCGAACTTCAGCCTGCCCAGCGTACTTACGCCGGGGTTATTGCCCAGTCCGGGCAGACGCTGTTGTCCGTGATTAACGACATTCTTGATTATTCACGGATTACCGCCGGCAAGATGCCGATTGAACGGCTGGACTTTGATCTGGACCGCCTCTGCGCGGACAGCGTTTCGCTGTTTGCCTATACGGCGGGCAAAAAGCAGATTGAGTTGCTGGCGTACCGGGAAGCGGATGTCCCGGCTTTCATTCACAGCGATCCGACCCGCATCCGTCAGGTGCTGCTGAACCTGCTGGGCAACGCCTTCAAGTTCACGGACAAGGGCCGGGTGGAAGTCAGGGTGTCCCGCGAACACGATGCGGGACACGAGTATGTGCGCTTTACCGTTAGCGATACCGGGATCGGCATTGACCCCGAACAGCAGGATCGGGTTTTCGAGTCCTTCGCCCAAGGGGATTCGTCAATGACGCGGCGTTTTGGCGGTACTGGCCTGGGACTGGCCATCAGCCGCAAGCTGAGCACGCTGCTTGGCGGCGATATCGGGGTCGAGAGTCATCCGGGGCAGGGGTCGGTGTTCTGGTTCCGGGTAGCCTGCCTTCCGGCAGAGGCGTCCTTGCTCCGGCAGTGGCGGGAAGGATTCCGGGCGTGCCGGGGCAAGCGGCTGCTGCTGGTGGATGATTCCCCGTTCTTTGCCGCCGTCATGGCCGGCCAAGCCCGTCAGGTGGGCATGGAAGCCGCCATGGCCTTCACGGCGGACGAAGCCCGGCAGGCGCTGGAGCAATCCGCGCTCAGCGGCGTCGTGCCCGACCTGGTAGTGCTGGATATGCGTGCGCCCGGTTCGGCAGGGGCGGTCTGTGCGGCCGCCATGCAGCAGGATGCGCGCTGGCGGGAGATTCCGCGGATTGCCTTGATGGCATTGCCGTCGCCCGCCGCTGAAGCGGAGCTGCCGCAGGCCGGGATACTGTTCAGCCGGCACCGGCCGGTTTCGGGGCGTGAGTTTGTGGAGCTGGCGCTGGAAGCCTTCGAAAGCCGTCGTCCGGAAACCGAACAGGTCTTGCCGCCGATTGCCATGGATGCCTTTAACGGCAAGCGCGTGCTGGTTGCGGATGACAACGATGTCAACCTGACAGTGATTACGGCCTTGCTGAAGAAGTTGGGCATCTGCGTGGTGCAGACCGTGGATGGAGAACAGGCGGCGGAATATGCCTGCCGCCATCATGCCGATATTGACCTGATCCTGATGGATTGTGAAATGCCGGTGATGGACGGATTCTTGGCGACGGAGCGGATCCGTCAGTTCGAAGACCGGCATTTCATGCCGCCGGTGCCGATAGTCGCGCTGACCGCTCACGCCTTGCCCGAATACCAGGAACGTTGCCTGACTGGCGGCATGGATGCGTATCTGGCCAAACCCGTGCAGTTGCGGATGCTCTCCAAGGTTCTGGAAAGCTGTTGGCAGGGCTAGCCCTGCGTTGCGGGGCTCCGGTCGACTGGACAATTATCCGGCCATACCCTAGGGTATGGGCATACCCCGGAGTATGCCAGCCATGCGTGAAAAGCTAGTCTCGTGCCTGAAGCAGCTGGCCCAGCAGTATCCCCTGTCCGTGATCAGTCCTGCCATGTTGGCCGAAGCGGCCGGAGTTGAGGTTTGCGTTGTAAACCAGACCCTCGGTTCCGCTGAAAATTACCCGGCGCTCCTGGCGTGGGAACAGCCCCGTGAAACCCGGGAGCGGATATTGCAATCCGCGATGCGGGTCTTTGTCCAGAAGGGTTGGCAAAAGGCGTCGCTGGACGAAATCGCCGCAGCGGCCGGGATGACCAAGGGCGCCATCTACTGGCACTTCCGTAATAAGCACGATCTCTTTTTCGCCCTGCTGGACGCCCGTCTGCAACGTGACACCTCCCCGGTTCCGGCGGAGATCCGCCAGGCAATAGACCGCGCAGGGCAGGGTGACACCCTGGAGGCGGTTTCCGAGCTTTTTGGCATTGCCTGGAAGCGCTGCGCCTCCGACCGCGACTGGCCCCGCCTGTACATGGAGGTCTTGAGTCAGGCCGGCGATCCTGAAGTCTCTCGCCGCCTGCAGGCCATGTACCGGCATTTGTGGGACATGTCCGCCGGTTTTGTCCGCACCATGCAGGCGGGCGGACTGACGCGCCCGGATATTCCGCCGGATACGCTCGCCGTGTTGTGGTGCGCCATATTTGACGGCATAGCCTTTGCGGCGCTGGCGGATCCGGCCCTGGATGTTGAACAGATGGCGCGCCGGCTGATTCCGCTAATCTGGCATGGTATTGCCCCTCCTTCAGACGAATCCGGTGACGCCAATGGCAAGCCTTCTGCAATGTGAGCGTTACGCCCTGATCACGGCCTGCCTGTGGCTGGCGGGTTGCGGTGGCGGTGATCCCGCCGTGAAGCCCGTTGCGATGGCGATGACACCGCCGCTGGAGTTGTCGGCAGCCGATATCGTAAAAGCGCCGCGCGGACGCTTGCAGCCGGAAACAGCCTTCACCGGCCAGCTGGCGCCGTTGAACCAGACCACCCTTCAGGCGGAAGTCGCGGCGCGGGTTGACCGGGTGCTGGTGCGGCCCGGAGACAGTGTCGCGGCGGGACAGGTGCTGGCGGTGCTTTCAACCCGCGAGCTGGAGGCGAGGCTCAGGCAGGCCGAAGCGGCGGTGGCGGGCGCGCGGGCGCAGTCGGTGCTGGCGGAGGCGGTTCGTGACCGCCAACAGGCGCTGCGGGTCGATAACAATGTGTCCGAACTGGAGCTGAAGCGCAGTGTCGCCGAGGCCGAGGCCGCCGCCGAGAATGTGCGCGCCCAGACCGCCTTGCTGGTGATTGCCCGCAAGGCGCTGGACGAGGCCAGGATCATGGCTCCGATGGCGGGGGTGATCTCCCGCCGCCTGATCCAGCCCGGTCAGACCGTGGCCGTGAATACGCCGCTGTTCGAGCTGGTCGACCTCAATCCCCTGGAGTTGACGGGAACGGTTCCTTCCGCCGCGGTGGCTGCCCTGGCGCCGGGCCAGAGGGTGCATTTCCGGGTTCAGGGCCTGGATCGGGAGTTCGTTGCCGCCGTCACCCGCATCAACCCGCTGGCCGAGCCGGGCAGCCGTGCGCTGGTTTTCTATGCTTTGGTGGCGAACGCCGATTACATGCTCAAGGGCGGGCTGTATGTGCAGGGGCGACTGGCCACCGCTCGTGAGGCGGAGGGCGTGATTCTGCCGCTGGCTGCATTGCGCGGCGGTCACGAGGTCATGATCGTGTCTGACGGCAAGCTGGTCAAAAGGCAGGTTGCCGTGCTGGCGCGCAATAATGACCTCGTCGTGGTGTCCGGCTTGACGGGCGGCGAGACTGTGCTGACAACGCGGCTGGCGGACGGGGCGCTTGGCCGGTCCGTGCGGATGGCGGAGTAACCGCTCATGTGGCTGACCCGGATCAGCGTCAATAATCCCGTCTTCGCCGCCATGATGATGCTGGCGCTGATGGTGGTCGGCCTGTTTGCCTATCGCGATGTCGGGGTTGAGGAATTCCCGAACGTTGAATTCCCCTTTGTCATTGTCACCACGGATTATCCGGGTGCGTCACCCGAGGTGGTTGAATCCGACGTTACCCGCAAGATCGAAGACAGCGTCAACACCATTTCCGGTGTGAAGAAAGTCATGTCAACGTCCTACGAGGGGCGGGCTTTCGTCGCGATCGAATTTTACCTGAGCGTTCCGCTGGCTACGGCGGTGCAGGATGTCCGCGACAAGATCGCGGTGCTGCGGCCGCAGTTGCGGGATGAGGTTCGCGACCCCGTGATCCAGAAATACAATCCGGGCGCCATTCCGGTTGTATCGCTGGCGTTTACATCCAGCAGCCTGCCCTTGCGGGAATTGAGCACCTTCATCGAGCAGAAGATCAGCAAGCGGCTGCAAACCGTCGCCGGGGTTGGCAAGGTTGATATTCTGGGCAGCGTCAAGCGCGAAGTCCGGGTTTATATCCATCCCCGGGAATTGCAGGCCTATCGGATTGGCGTCGATGAAGTCCTGAGGGTGTTGCAGGCCGAAAATGCCGAGTTGCCCGCCGGAACCCTGCGCCTGGGGCATGTCGAGCAGGTGGTGCAGATCAAGGGACGCCTGGCCAGGCCTGAAGACTTCCGCCGCCTGATTATCGCCCGGCGGCACGGAGAGCCGGTGTATCTGGAACAGGTTGCCGACGTCGTCGACGGTGAGGCCGATCCGGCGTCCGCCGCCCTGATCAACGGCTTGCCCGCAGTCTCGGTGGATGTGATCAAGAGCTCCGGGGCCAATACCATCGAAGTGGTGGACCAGGTGCGCAAGGTGCTGGACAGCATTCGCGCCGAGTTGCCTGTCGGGGTGCGGATGACACAGGTGGCGGACAGCTCGAAATCGATCCGTGCTTCCTTGGCCGATGTCCGCAAGACCCTGCTGGAAGGGGCGGTGCTGGCGATCATGATCGTGCTGCTCTTCCTGGGGTCGTGGCGCAGCACGGTGATTACCGGCCTGACCTTGCCGATTTCGTTGCTGGGCACCATTTTCGCCATCTATTTTTTCGGGTTCACCATCAACCTGATGACGCTGATGGCCTTGTCGCTTTGCATCGGCCTGCTGGTCGATGATGCCATCGTGGTTCGTGAAAACATTGTCCGGCACGCTGCCATGGGGAAAACCCACCGGCAGGCGGCGCTGGAAGGGACGGCGGAAATCGGGCTGGCGGTATTGGCGACCACGCTCAGTATCGTCGCGGTGTTCGTGCCGGTCGCTTTCATGGGCGGCATTATCGGCCGTTTCTTCTACCAGTTCGGCGTAACGGTCAGTTCAGCCGTCCTGCTGTCGATGTTTGTCAGTTTTACCCTTGATCCGATGCTGTCGTCCGTCTGGCCGGACCGGCACCGCCCGGGTGACCGCCGGACCGGCTTCGGGGGGCTGCTGGATGCCTTCAGCCGCCTGTTGGACAGGGTTGCGGATATTTATGCGAGCGTGCTGGGCTGGTCCTTGCATCACCGGGGAGTCACCATGCTGATCGCGGCGGGAACGCTGGTGGCGGCGTTCGGCTTGGCGGGCATGATCGGCAAGGAATTTGTTCCGGAACCGGACCTGGGTGAAATCGGCGTCGAGTTCGAGACGCCGGTGGATGCCTCGCTGGAATACACCACGGCGAAGGCGGTGCAGGTCGACCGGCTGATTCGCGAGTACGCTGAAGTCGTCAGCACCTATGCGACCGTCAACGGCGGCGGGCAGGGCCGCAACAGCGCGTTCGTCCGCGTGGCGCTGAAGCCCAAGCAGCAGCGCACCCTCAGCCAGAAGCAGTTGGTGCGGATCTTCCGCCAGCGGCTGTCGCAAGTGGCCGGTGTCACGCTGACGTCGGTGGCGGCGTCCAAGGAGTCCGTTTCCGGAGGGTTGAAGCCGATCATGCTGAGTGTCCAGGGGCCGGACTTGGCAGAGCTGCAACGCATATCCGACAGGCTGGTGGCCGAAATGCGCCAGGTGCGCGGTGTTGTCGACCTGGAAACCTCCCTCAAGGCCAGCAAGCCCACCATTGGCGTCATGCTGAACCGCGAGGCGGCCAGTGATGCCGGGCTGAGTATCGCCGGAATCGGCGCTTCCTTGCGGCCGCTGCTGGCCGGCGAGGAGGTCACCACCTGGCAGGATGGAGCAGGGGAAAATTATGCAGTCCGCCTGCGTCTTCCCGACAGCGCCCGGCAGTCTGTCGCTGATCTGGCCGGGCTGTACTTCAGCAGCAACCGCAACGATGCCGATGGTCTGCCGCAAATGATCCCGTTGGGTCAGGTGGCGGCGTTCGCCAACGTGGAGGGGGCCGCGAAAATAGCCCGGCGCAACCTTTTCCGGGAAGTCCTGATCGAGGCGAACGTGGACGGGCGTCCGGCCGGGGACATCGGTGCGGATATCAAGCGATTGCAGGACAAGATCCGCCTGCCGCCGGGATACCATTTTGAAACCGAGGGCCAGAACAAGGACATGCAGGAGTCGGTGGGCTATGCAGCCACCGCCCTGCTGCTGGCGGTCATTTTTATCTACATGGTGCTGGGATCGCAGTTCAACAGTTTCCTGTTCCCGGTAGCGATCATGACCTCGCTGCCATTATCGCTGATCGGAGTATTCCTGGCGCTTTTCGTATTTCGCAGCACCCTGAACATCTTCTCGATCATCGGCATTATCATGCTGATGGGACTGGTCACCAAGAACGCCATCCTGCTGATCGATTTCATCAAGGTGCGGGTCGGGGAAGGGATGGAGCGCGGCGAGGCTATCCGCGAGGCGGGACGCACGCGCCTGCGGCCGATCCTGATGACAACCATGGCCATGGTGATGGGCATGGCCCCGCTGGCGTTGGGGCTGGGTGACGGGGGAGAACAGCGCGCGCCAATGGCACACGCCATCATTGGCGGTATTCTGACGTCGACACTGCTGACCCTGATTGTGGTGCCGGTGGTTTACACCTGGCTGGATGACGGCAAGCGGCTGATCGCCCGCCGGTTAAGGCGGGGCGGGTTGTGAGGCGCATGCGGTCTCCGCTTACAGACGCCAGACGCGGAATCCACGCGCTTCCAGATCACGGGCGTTGTAGCGTGATTTGACATCCAGGAAGGGCAGGGGAGACTCGCTGGTTCCCGGGCGCAGGCGGTTGAAATCGATATCGCGGAAGCAGTCATGACCCACGGCGGCAATGACGGCGTCAATCCGCGCCAGTTGTTCCGGCGTGGTCAGGGTCAGCCCGTATTCGTGCAAAGTTTCTCCGGGATCGGCCACCGGATCCCAGACAGCGACGTTCAAGCCGTAATCCTTCAGTTCCTGGATGATGTCGGTGACCCGCGTATTGCGGATATCGGAACAGTTCTCCTTGAATGTCAGCCCCATCACCAGCACCGTGGCGCCGCGCGCCATCCGGTCGCAGAGGATCATTTGCTTGATGGCCTGCTGGGCAATGTACGTCCCCATCCGGTCGTTGATGGTGCGGCTGGCCAGAATCACTTCCGGCTTGTAGCCCAGGGTTTGCACCTTGTGGGTCAGGTAGTAGGGATCGACGCCAATGCAGTGGCCGCCCACCAGGCCGGGACGGAACGGCAGGAAGTTCCACTTGGTGCCCGCGGCTTCCAGAACTTCCAGCGTATCAATGTCCATCAGGTTGAAAATAACGGCCAGCTCGTTGATCAGGGCGATATTGACATCGCGCTGGGTGTTCTCGACCACCTTGGCGGCCTCGGCAACCTTGATGCTGGAGGCCGGATAGACACCGGCATCAACCACCAGCCGGTAGAGCACGGAAACCCGCTCCAGGATATCGGCGTTCTCCCCCGAGACAATCTTGGTGATGTTGTCCAGCCGGTGAACCTTGTCGCCCGGATTGATGCGTTCGGGAGAATAGCCCAGCCAGAAATCGCGGCCGCGCACCAGTCCGGAGGTTTCCTCCAGAATCGGGCCGCAGATGTCCTCGGTGACACCGGGATAGACCGTGGATTCATAAATGACCACCGCGCCTTTCTTGAGGTTGGGGCCGATCATGCGGGTGGCGCTGACCACCGGTGTCAGGTCGGGCTGCTTGGCGTTGTCGATCGGCGTCGGAACGGCGACGATGATATAGTCCGCGTCCCGGAGCTTTTCGGGCAGCGTGCTGTACTCGATGCGCGTGGCGCTGCGGAACTCTTCCGGGGAAACCTCGCCGGAAGGATCATGGCAATCCAGATAGGCCTTGATCTTGGCGGGGTTGATATCAAAACCGATCGTGGGCGTCTTGCGGCCGAAGGCGAGTGCAAGGGGAAGTCCTACATAGCCGAGGCCAACCACGGCGACGGTGCCACTGAAATTGATAGTCACGTCCGGTCCTTACAAAGCCTGAGTTCGTCTTCGTTATCTTACTCAAAATACAGTGTGCAAACAAAGCGTTTGCAAGGTTTTCAAGGCTCTGGAAAGCCGTGGGCGGTTGATGGGCGGTCATTTGCGGGGGATGACCTTACTTGAGAATTTGTATCATTCATGCTAGTTTCGTCTGTCAGTTGATAGGATTTTTCGGGGGTAGGCATGCAGGCTCAAATCGATATTCTGGGAGCCCAGCACAAGCAGATGGACTTTTTCTACCGCATCATGGACATGATGATCCTCGGCGGCGGCCTCCTGATTGCACACCTGATTTTTGATGTTGAATGGAGACAATCCAGTACGCTCCTGCTGCTTTTCGGCATTGTTTTCTATCAATTATCCGCTTCACATACCGGCATTCATTCCCAGCAGCGCAACGTCTCCCTGAACCGCCAGCTGCAGCTGGGGTTCATGGCCGTAACCGGCACCTTTGTCCTGCTGGCCATGGTCAGCAACCTCAGCGACCGCTTGCACAGCATTGCCGATCGCCTGTTCCTGACCGTCTGGTACGGCATTGAGGTCGTTGCACTGTCGCTTTGGACCGTACTGGTCCGCAAGCTGCTGGTTTATTCCCGCCAGTTGGGATTTAACCGTCGCAGTGCGGCTATTGTCGGCGCCGGTGTCCTGGGACGTTCCTTGGCGGATAAATTTCAATTGCATACCTGGATGGGAATTGATCCGAAGGCTTTTTATGATGATCAGGCCTGTCAGGAGGACATTACCGGCATTCCCTGCGCGGGGGATATCGACAAGCTGATTGCCGATGCCAAGGCGGGTCATTTTGACCGGGTGTATATCACCCTGCCGCTCAGCAAGGAGTCCGTCATCCGCCGCATCGTCGATGAGCTCTCCGACAGCACCATCAATCTCTACCTGGTGCCCGATGTCTTTGCCTTTGACTTGTTGAATGCCCGCCAGACCAGTATCGACGGCTTGCCGGCCATCAGTATTTACGATTCGCCTTTTACCTTCACCGACAGCGTATTGAAGCGCGGCTTCGATATTTTCGGCAGCCTGGGCATTCTGGCTGTCATCGCCATTCCGATGATTGCCATCGCCATGGCCGTGAAGCTGACCTCCAAGGGCCCCGCCATCTTCAAGCAGAAGCGTTATGGCCTGGATGGCAAGCCCATTGAAGTCTGGAAGTTCCGCAGCATGACCACTCAGGACAACGGTTCGGTGGTGGTTCAGGCGACCAAGAATGATGCCCGCCTGACGCCGATCGGCAGTTTCATCCGTCGCACCTCACTGGACGAATTGCCGCAGTTCATCAATGTCTTGCAGGGGCAGATGTCCATCGTCGGCCCGCGCCCGCATGCCATCGCCCACAACGAAGAATATCGTCGTCTGATCAAGGGCTACATGCTGCGTCACAAGGTTAAGCCAGGCATTACCGGGTGGGCGCAGATTAACGGTTGGCGCGGCGAAACCGATACGCTGGAAAAGATGGAAAACCGTATCAAGTACGATCTGGAGTACATCAAGAACTGGTCACTGTGGCTGGATGTCAAGATTGTATTCCTGACCGTCTTCAAGGGGTTCATCGGCAAGAACGCTTACTGATCCCCCGCGACGCCTGAAACACTCGCCGCCGGGCTTACTCCAGCCCGGCCATGCCCCGCAATAACCCGCCTACCCACGCCGTCCTGCGGCTGTCTCCCTCCTGTCGCGGATTCAGCACCTGATTGATGGCCTCTCCCTGATAGAACATGGTGATGATTTCCACCGCCGTGTCAAAGTCCGGAATACGGTCAACCAGCCCGGGCAGCAGGTTGCGTGCTTCGCTTCGGATCTGACTCTGGTTATTGGCCCAGATGGGCTGCAGGGCGTTCTGCAGTTCCGTGTCGGTTCGCGCGGCAATCAGCAGTTCAACCCAGGCCTGCTGGTAAGGGGAACGGGTATTCTCCCGGGCCAGGTTCAACGCCAGACCGATCAGGTCCGTGGGCTGCTGCTGTTCAACGTGACGGAAACGGGTGCTGAACTGCACAACCAGTTGCGCGCTGACATGGTCGGCCACGGCAATCATGAATGCCAGGCGTGACGGAAAATGACGAAAGAGCGCGCCCTGCGACAGACCGGCGCGCTTGCAGATGTCCTGCGTGCTGGTGCGGGCGTACCCGACCTCAACCAGACTTTCGACAGCGGCCAGCAACAGGCCGTCAATGGTAGCGGCAGAGCGTTCGGCCTGCGTACGGCGCACGACTGTGGTGGTTGGATGCGTCATGTTGCAGGCTCCCGCATGGGTCAGTGATCCAGATATTTGACATCAACGCTGAACTTCTCGGGGAATTTCCCCTGAATTTGATGGTAGAAGCTCATGATGGCTTTCATGTCAGCGGCCATATCATCCGTAGGGTAGATGACCCGGTCAATACCGATTTCCTTTTTTGGGTAATCAACATAGGCCAGGGCAATGGGAACACCGGCCAACCGGGCGACGTGGTAGAAGCCGGTTTTCCATTCCGTACGCAGCGAGCGCGTGCCTTCCGGGGTGACCAGCATGATCAGTTCCTTGTGCTGCTTGAACAGGTCGGCCATGGACTGGACCATGCTGGGGCGGTTCTCGCCGGATTTCTTGGCCCGCCGGTTGATGCCTATCCCACCCATGGCGCGAATGACCGGGCCGTAGGGGAAGCGCATATAGCTGTCCTTGATGGTCAGGCGGGCGGGAATGCCCATGACCATGAACCCCAGTTTGGTGTAAAGCGCATCCCAGTTGCTGGTGTGGGGAGCGGCAATCAGCACGCATTGACGGACTTCCGGCGGCATATTGTTCTTGAATGTCCATCCTGTCATGCGCAGATAACTGTGAGCGACGAACTTGGCGAGCATGGGCTGAAGACTCCGGGAAGGTATAATGTACAAGTGTATCATTTATGCCGTGCGATCGCAGGGCTCGCAGATGGATGCAGGCTCAGGAAATGGAAAACCCCGCGGAAGCGGGGTTTCGGGAACAAGCGGCCAAGCTTATAATTCGGGATGCCGGGTTCAGACCTCAGGCGGCGTGGGGAAAATGCCACAGCTTCATGAGTTCATCGCAGGCAGACAGGATCATCTCTTCGGTGATGGGAATCTCGCAGCCGTTCTCGTCGACCAAGGCGGCAGCATGCACAGCGCTCATGTCGAACACGTTATCTGTAATTACCGTGGTTTGAAGGGCTTGCATGGGATTCCTCACTTGCCTTGCTATAAGGCGTCTTGGCTCGTTTCTGTGATTTCAGTATAAGAAACCATCTCAGCTATGTAAGCTAAAACCAGACCCAATCTGTAACCATCTATGAAACCTGAGAATAATTCTTGCTTGCCGTTACTGCGTATCGGCATCCTGATCAATCCGCTGGCGGGCATGGGCGGACCGCTGGGCCACAAGGGCAGCGACGACTTGTCCGCGGCTGGTTTGACGCGGGAAAGCTCGCGATCCTTTCGGCGGATGTTGCAGGTGCTCCTGAATTTGGCCGCACAGCGGGAGCGATTCCATTTCCTGACCGTGTCCGGGTTGATGGGGGAGGATGCCTGTGTGTGCGCCGGCTTTAGCTGTGATTCGGTCTGGTCACCCGGCGAGCCCAGCCAGGCGCATGAAACCCGGGAGGCGGCGCGCCGGCTGGAGGCGGCCGGTATTGATCTGCTGCTGTTTGCCGGCGGTGACGGCACCGCGCGCAACATTTGCGAGGCGGGAATAGGCGTTCCTGTGCTGGGGGTTCCGGCCGGGGTCAAGATGCACTCCGGGGTGTTTGCGGTCAATCCGCAAAGCGCGGCGGAACTGGTGCTGGAACTCGCCGCCGGCCGAGGTGTAGCGGTTGGCAATGTCGAGATTCGCGATCTGGATGAGGATGCCCTGCGTCAGGGTACGGTGCGGCCGCGCTTTTACGGTGAGTTAAGAAGCCCGCAGGATATCCGCCTGTTGCAGCAGGTGAAATGCGCGTCGCCGGAAAGCGATGCGCTGGTTCAGACGGAAATTGCCGCCGGGATTATCGAAACCATGGAGCCGGAGGTGGTCTATCTGTTTTGCCCGGGCACCACGGCGGCGGCCGTGATGCAGCAACTCGGCTTGCGCCATACGCTGCTGGGGATTGATGCGGTGTGCAATCATGCCCTGCTGGCCGCGGATCTGGATGCGGAGGGCATCACCGCGCTGGTGGCGGCAAGGGTGGTCAAGGTGGTGCTGACGGTGACCGGAGGGCAGGGGATGCTGCTGGGACGGGGCAATCAGCAGTTGACGCCCGCCATTCTGCGAAAGTTGGGGCGTTCCGCCTTGATCATTCTGGCGACGCCCGGGAAACTGCGGACCCTGCAGGGCAGGCCCTTGCATCTTGATACCGGTGATGAAGCCCTGGATCGGGAGTGGCGGGGGCTGGTGGAAGTCGTAACGGGGTATGAATCACGCCAGCTTTGCCATCTGGCCTGAGCCAGGCAAGCGCCTTGAATGAATAAGGCGGCCGGATGGCCGCCTTATTCATGTTCATGGTTGGCGACGGGTCAGCGCATGTTGTTCCAGAGCGATGAGCCCGGCACACTGGATGATACGTCATTGGCCAGTTGCAGCTTTTGCAATGCTTCAACGCGATCATCGATGCTGGGATGCGAGCTGAACAGCGCGGCGAGACTGAAGCCTTGCTTCTTGCCTTCGGTGATCGCCAGCGCAGTCATTTCAGCGGGCATGGTGTCGCTCAGGTCGTGCTCGCCCTTCAGGCGCAGCAGGGCATTGATCATCGACTGCTTGCCGGCCAGACGGGCTCCGGCTTCGTCGGCGCGGAACTCACGGCGACGGGAGAACCACATCACGATCATCGAGGCCAGGATGCCCAGCAGGATGTCGGCGATAATGCTGGTAACGAAATAAGCAATGCCAGGGCCGTCATTTTCATTCTTGAACACCACGCGGTCGACAAAATTGCCGATGATGCGTGAGAAGAACATGACGAAGGTGTTGACCACACCCTGAATCAGGCTCAGCGTCACCATGTCGCCGTTCGCGACGTGGCCGATTTCGTGACCCAGCACCGCCTTCACTTCATCGCGGCTCATCCGGTCCAGCAAGCCGCTGGAAACAGCCACCAGCGCGGCGTTCTTGTTCCAGCCGGTCGCAAACGCATTGGACTGATAGCTGGGGAAGATGCCGACTTCCGGCATTTTGATCCCGGCCTTCTGCGACAGTTCGGCAACCGTATCCATCAGCCAGCGTTCTTCCGCCGAGCGGGGGTTGGTGATCAACTCGGTGCCGGTCGTGCGCTTTGCCATCCATTTCGACATGAACAACGAGACGAACGAACCGACCATGCCGAAGACAAAGCACACCACCAGCAGATTCATCAGATTCAGGGTATTGCCGGGGCCGTGGGTGGCGCCGACACCAAGCACACTGAGGACAATACCTGCAACGACCACAATGGCCAGGTTGGTAAGCAGGAACAACATGATGCGGAACATGACAGTCAACTCCGGAAAAGTAGGTTTTCCACAGGTGCTAAGTTAGGGATGAGAAGTGTGAAATACAACACAACAGTATTGTAGGTTTGTAATCATCCGGGGGGAGGGGCCCTCCTGCCGCAGCAGGTCAGGAGGGGTGGAAAGGACTCAGGCGTGCTTGGCGCGGAGGGTGGCCAGGAAGCGGGAAAGGCGGCTGATGGCCTCGCGCAATTCATCGGTATGCGGCAGGAAAACGACACGGAAATGGTCGGTGTGCGGCCAGTTGAAGCCGGATCCCTGAACCAGCAGCACTTTTTCCGCCTGCAGGAAGTCGAGGATGAATTGCTGGTCATCCTCAATGGGATACACGGCCGGGTCCAGCTTCGGGAACAGGTACAGCGCGCCTTCCGGCTTGGTGCAGCTGACGCCCGGAATGTCGTTCAGCATGCGCCAGGCCAGTTCACGTTGTTCATACAAACGGCCGCCGGGACGGATCAGGTCGTTGATGCTCTGGTAGCCGCCCAGCGCGGTCTGGATGGCGAACTGTGCCTGCACGTTGGCGCAAAGCCGCATCGACGCCAGCATGTCCAGGCCTTCGATGTAGTCAGTGGCGCGCTTCTTGTTGCCGCTGACCATCAGCCAGCCTGAACGGAAACCGGCGACACGGTACGATTTCGACAGTCCGTTGAAGGTGATGCACAACAAATCTTCCGCCAGCGTGGCGATGGAGGTGTGCTGGGCCTCGTCATAGAGGATCTTGTCGTAGATTTCGTCGGCGAAGATGATCAGGTTGTGACGGCGGGCAATGGCGACAATGCCTTCCAGCACCGGCTTGGGATAGACCGCGCCAGTGGGGTTGTTTGGATTGATGATGACGATGCCGCGCGTGTTCGGCGTGATCTTGGCTTCAATGTCGGCCAGATCGGGATACCAGTTATTGGCTTCATCGCACAGGTAGTGCACCGGGGTGCCGCCCGACAGCGTGACAGCGGCGGTCCACAGCGGATAGTCCGGGGCCGGGATCAGCATTTCATCGCCGTTGTTCAGCAACGCCTGCATCGCCATGACGATCAGTTCGGAGACGCCGTTGCCGACATAGACATCGCCGACTTCCACGCCGAACAGGCCTTTCTGCTGGTAATACTGCACGATGGCCTTGCGGGCGGCGAACAGCCCCTTGGAGTCGCAATAACCAACGGCATTGGGCAGGTTGGCGATCACGTCGGCGAGGATTTCCTGCGGGGCTTCAAAACCGAAGGGGGCGGGGTTGCCGATGTTGAGCTTGATGATGCGATGGCCGAGTTCTTCCATGGCGTTGGCGGCCTTGAGCACGGGGCCGCGAATGTCATAGCAAACGTTCAACAATTTTGACGATTTCTTGATTTCCATGGTAACAAACTCGGTTGGGCGGCATCTAAAGACGACCATTCTATCCAATTTCCAAGCGCGTGTTCAGTTGTCTTGCGGATTGATTGGCGCTGTGATCATGAATTGAAAATCATTACGGAGCCTGAAATGAGCAACGTCATCAAGAGTGAGCAGGAGTGGCGTGCAGAGCTGTCTCCTGAAGAGTTCGGCATCTGCCGGGGCAAGGGCACCGAGCGGCCGTTCACCGGCGAATACTGGAACTGCCACGACCGCGGCATCTATCTGTGCCGGGGGTGCGGGGCGGAACTGTTTGCTTCCGGCGCGAAATATGATTCCGGATCGGGCTGGCCCAGTTTCTTCCAACCGGTGCAGGCCGGCCGGATTGATGAGCATCGTGACCTGACTCATGGCATGATCCGGACAGAAATTGTCTGTGCGGCCTGCGGTTGCCATCTGGGGCATGTTTTTCCCGATGGTCCGGCGCCGACCGGCCTGCGCTATTGCGTGAACTCCGCCTCATTGCGCCTGCGCCGCGATGATGAGGCTTCCTGATTCCGATAACCCGTTACCCCGAGGAGCGACACCATGACGAATATTTATGACTTTACCGCCACCACCATTACCGGTCAGGAAAAACCGATGGCCGATTTCAAGGGTCAGGTGGTGCTGGTGGTCAATACCGCCAGCAAGTGCGGGCTGACCCCGCAGTTCAAGGGACTGGAAGCGCTGTACGAGTCTTATAAGGATAAGGGTCTGATGGTGCTGGGTTTCCCCTGCAACCAGTTCGCCAATCAGGATCCTGCCGGTAATGATGAAATCAGCCAGTTCTGCGAGCTCAACTACGGCGTGACGTTCCCCATGTTCGCCAAGATTGACGTGAACGGTGATGCGGCGCATCCGCTGTTCAAGCACCTGAAGTCGTCGGCGCCCGGCCTGCTGGGTTCCGAGGCGATCAAGTGGAACTTCACCAAGTTCCTGGTCGACCGCAACGGTAATGTGGTCGAGCGTTATGCCCCGACCACCGAGCCGGAAAAGATCTCGAAGGATATCGAAAAGCTGCTTTGAACCCGGGTTTTCCCAACCGCGTCAGCGCCAGTTGACGCCCTCATGGCGCAGCAGCCACTGTTTGTTGTCGAGGCCGCTGGAAAATCCGCCCAGCGTGCCGTCGGCAGCGATGACACGGTGACAGGGAACTACCAGCGCGCAGGGATTGCGGCCATTGGCCATGCCTACCGCGCGGCAGGCTTTCGGGTTGCCGATGGCGGCCGCCAGCTCGGCGTAGGACCAGGCATGACCGCCGGGAATGGTCCGCAATCCTTCCCAGACCTGTTTCTGGAAATCCGTTCCCACCAGATGCAGGGGGATGGCGCGCAGCGCGTCGATCTTGCCCGCGAAATAGGCGCGCAGCGGTTCTTCCAGAAAAGCGGGCAAAGGGACTACCTCCCGTGCGTCGCTCGCTTCACGAGGCGAAAAATGCAGCTCCCACAATGCCGAGCCGTCATGAATCAGGCTGAGTTCGGCGAAAGGGGCGGAAAAGCGGCTAATAAACAATCGGTTCATGCGGATTTCTTCCCGTGAGGTTGTTCCCAAGCTTGCAAGGCTCGCCTATACTGTGCGTCCGCTGCAAGGCGGAACCGTTATGGCAACCCTGCCGGTTCCCCCGCAACGCTAAGCGATGAACCCCGCCAGGACCGGAAGGTAGCAACGGTAATTGTGATGCGTGTGCCGGGGTCGGGCTGGCAGGGGAGCCACCATAAATCTCCCCCGAAATTTCCGTCAAATATCTTCTTGCGCTGATTCCTTCCCAGCCTTCAGCCTGTGATCAATAAAAGACTTTAGCCGCTTCCCGGCATCCGCTACCATAGCCCATCCTTGGCCCTAAGCGTTCCCGCATTGGTATGAGTTATCAAGTTCTTGCCCGCAAATACCGGCCTAAAAATTTCTCCGAACTGGTGGGGCAGGAACACGTCGCCCGCGCCCTGGGCAATGCCCTGGCCAGCAACCGCCTGCATCATGCCTATCTGTTCACGGGAACCCGCGGGGTCGGCAAGACCACCATCGCCCGTATCCTGGCCAAATGCCTGAATTGTGAAACCGGCATTACCGCCACGCCTTGCGGCGTGTGTTCCGCCTGTACGGAAATTAACGAAGGCCGCTTCATCGACCTGCTGGAAATCGACGCCGCCAGCAATACCGGCGTTGATGACGTACGCGAGGTGATTGACAACGCCCAGTATGTGCCGACCCGGGGCCGCTACAAGGTCTACCTGATTGACGAAGTGCATATGCTCAGCAAGTCGGCTTTCAACGCCTTGCTGAAAACGCTGGAAGAACCGCCCGCGCATGTGAAGTTCCTGCTGGCTACTACCGATCCCCAGAAAGTGCCCGTCACCGTGCTGTCGCGCTGTCTGCAGTTCTCGCTGAAGCCGATGTCGCCGGAGCGGGTGATGCAGCATCTGGTGAACGTGCTCAATGCCGAGCACATCGAGCACGATGAAGGAGCGTTGTGGGAACTGGGCCGCGCCGCCAACGGTTCCATGCGCGATGCGCTGTCGCTGACCGATCAGGCGATTGCCTACGGCAACGGCATACTGCGCGAGTCGGAAGTGCGCGACATGCTGGGCGCGCTGGACCGGGATGTGGTGTTCCGCGTGCTGGAAGCCGTGGGCG
>DASUIM010000152.1:0-9682 GCA_036279775.1 Fluviicoccus sp.
CTGTCGCAAAGCCTGCAGGGCATGCAGTCGGCGGCAAGCGGCTGATTCATCCGGTTTTTTTGGAATGCGGCATTGAGAAAATACGGCGGGGTTACTAAGATGGCCTTATACCCCACAAAAACACCCAGCGGCGACAAACGAGGCAACCATGGCATGCGTTCTGATTATCGATGACTCCCCCACGGAACAGGTCGGCCTTAGCCACATGCTCCAGAAACATGGCCACAGCTGCACTTTCGCGAGCACCGGCGCGGCAGGCATCAATGCCGCCAAGGCCAGCAAGCCCGATGTGATCCTGATGGATGTGGTCATGCCCGATACCAACGGTTATCAGGCCACGCGCAAGATCAGCACCGATCCGGAAACCAGGGATATTCCCATCATCATCGTCAGCACCAAGAACCAGCCCACCGACCGGGTCTGGGGACTGCGTCAGGGCGCCAAGGAATACCTGACCAAGCCCGTGGATGAAGCGGCCCTGATCGCCGCGATCCAGTCAGTCCTGAAATAAGCCACGAATTCCGGCCACGCCCTGCCCGCCGTAACGGTGGGCCAGGGCAACATCTTCGCGGCGCATGCCGCCCAAGGCATACACAGGCACACCCGCAGCCGCCGCCAGCCTTTCCCATGTCTCCCAGCCCATGCCCGGCATTCCCGGATGCGAAGGTGTCGGAAGCACCGGCGACAAGGTAACCAGATCCCCCCCCAGCCGCCAGGCTTTGGCAAGCTCCGCCTCATCGTGGGTGGAAAACGCCAGGTAGTGCCTCTCCCCGATCCCCGCCGCCCCCCGACGCCAATCCTCCGGCAACGCCCTGAGGGTCGACGCGGTCAGATGCACCCCGTGCACGGGCAACCGCGCCAACAGGTCCGGCCGATCGTGCAGCATCAACCGCGCCTCGCACGCCTGACACAACCCGGCAATTTCAGCGGCTAACCCGGCATAGGCCTGCGCCGACAGCGAGCGGGCGCGCAACAACAGCCATTGGCCCGACCGCAGGCGTGGTCTTAACCAGCCCGGCAGATCGCCGCCGATCTCTTGCGGGTCGGGCGTAATGGCATAAAGCGCCGGCAACACTGCCGCCTTCAGGATCGGGGTATTGGCGGCGGGAAATTCATACTCCGCCAATCGCACCGGCGGCACCCACGCCACCGGTTGGCCTTCAGCACCATGCGCCTGGCCGTCGAAGACCGTCACGCGCCATACTTCCAGCCGCACCGATTTGTCCGGGTAGTGATGTTCCACGGTCAGCAGCGGCCGGAAGGACGTTGGCGTAATCCCCAACTCCTCCTGCAACTCACGGATCAACGCATCCGCAGCCTCCTCGCCGTCCTCAATCTTGCCGCCGGGAAACTCCCACAAGCCGCCTTGATGCTTGTGCAGCGGGCGACGGGCGATCAGGATCTCTCCCTGGGGATTATGGATTACAGCGGCAACCACTCGCAGCATGGCGGTTTTTCCAGTAAAGCCAAATGAAAACTCCCGCCAGAGCGGGAGCCGTCACAACAGCATAAATCGCTGATCAGGACCGGTAATCAGCGTTGATCTTCACATAATCGTACGAGAAGTCACAGGTCCAGACCGTATCGCTGGCCTGCCCGCGCCCCAGCACGATGCGGATGGTGATTTCCGGCTGCTGCATCACCGCCGCGCCCAGTTCCTCGCGGTAGCTGGCGGCCGCGCCGCCGTTCTCGCAAATGCAGACATCATCCAGATAGACATTGATCTTGCTGACGTCCAGCCCCGGCACGCCGGAGCGGCCGATGGCTGCCAGAATACGGCCCCAGTTGGGATCGGAGGCAAAGAACGCGGTCTTGATCAGGGGGGAGTGCGCCACGGCATAGGCCACGTCGCAGCATTCCTGGGTATTGCCGCCCTCTTCCACCTTGACGGTGATGAACTTGGTCGCGCCCTCGCCGTCACGCACGATCAGCTGCGCCAGACGCAGGAAGACGCGGGTCAACGCGGCGTGAAAGGCCTCGTAGAGCGCGCCGGAGCGGCTCGTCAACGGAGCATTGCCCGCCTTTCCGGTCGCGACCAGCACGCAGGCGTCATTGGTGGAGGTATCGCCGTCGATGGTGACACGGTTGAAGGACTGCTCGGTCACTTCCCGCAGCAGCTCTTGCAGGAAGCCGCGCTCCACGGCCACATCCGTCGCCACGAAACCGAGCATGGTCGCCATGTTCGGGCGGATCATGCCCGCACCCTTGGAGATGCCGGTCAGGGTGTAGGTGACGCCATCCACCGTGAACCGCTCGGAAGCGCCTTTGGGCAGTGTATCGGTGGTCATGATGCCGGTGGCGGCGGCAGGCCAGTTGTCGGCCTGCAACGCGGCCAGCGCGCCCGGCAGGCCCGCTTCCAGCTTGGCGATCGGGAGTTGCTCGCCGATGACGCCGGTCGAGAACGGCAGAACCGCCTCAGCCGGTACGTTCGCCAGCTCGCCCAGCGCAGCGCAGCTGCGCAGGGCGCCGGCCATGCCGGTCGGGCCGGTACCGGCATTGGCGTTGCCGGTGTTGATCACCAGATAGCGTGTCTTGGCAGCGGCCAGATTCTGGCGGGCTACTTGCACCGGCGCGGCGCAGAAGGCGTTGGTCGTAAAGACGGCGGCGGTTTCGGCCCCGTCAGCCAATTCGAACACCACCAGGTCGCGGCGGTTCTTGTAACGGATATAGGCTTCCGTGATCCCGATGCGCACCCCGTTCACCGGATGCATGACTGGCATGGACAAATCGCCGACGGCCATGATGACCTCCTCTCCTGGACTGAATGACAGAAGGCCACCCCCGGCATCCCGGGGGTGGCCCATGGGTTCTACGCTGACAACGGCTCAGGCGATCTGGCCGTGGCAGTGCTTGTACTTTTTACCGGAGCCGCAAGGGCAGGGATCGTTACGGCCGATGCGCGCATCCGCGAACGGATTGGCGGGGGTCGGCTCTTCCGCCGGTTGCAGCGGCAGGTTGCCATCCTCGTCGGGCAGTCCGGCAACCTGGGCATGCTCGAAGTGCATGTCGATCCCGGCGGCTTCGGCGGCCTGCTGGGCCTCCATCATCGCGATTTCTTCCTCGGTGGGAATGGCGATGCGCGACAAGGTCTGGATGACCTCCAGATTGACCGCGCCGATCAGTTGCTGGAACAACTGGAAGGCTTCGCGCTTGTATTCCTGCTCCGGATTCTTCTGGGCGTAGCCGCGCAGGTGGATACCCTGACGCAGATAATCCATCGCCGCCAGATGTTCCTTCCAGTGCCGGTCGAGAATCTGCAGCATCAGCTGCTTCTCGATGGAGTCGGCCACGTCCTCGCCCATGCGGTCGCGGCGATCGCGGTAATTCTGCTTGGCGCTGTCGGCAATCCGCTTGCGCAGGCCGGTTTCTTCCAGGGCGGTGTCCTGCTTCAACCATTCGGCAATCGGCAGCTCCAGACCGAAGTCGGCCTTGAGGGCCTGCTCCAGACCTGGAATATCCCACTGGTCTTCAATGGTTTGCGGCGGAATGAACTCGGTGATGATCGTGTTCATCACCTCTTCATGCAGGAATTCCATGTAATCCACCAGCGTGGTGGAATTCAGGATGTCATCCCGCTGGCCATAAATGGCGCGACGCTGTTCGTTGGCCACGTCGTCATACTTCAGCAGGTTCTTGCGAATGTCGAAGTTGCGGGCTTCCACCTTGCGCTGCGCCCCCTCAATGGAGCGCGTCACCCAACGGTGCTCGATAGCTTCGCCGCGCTGCATGCCCAGCGAACGCATCATGTTGCGCACGCGGTCACTGGCAAAGATCCGCATCAGGTCGTCTTCCAGCGACAGGTAGAAACGGCTCAGGCCGGGGTCGCCCTGACGGCCGGAACGACCGCGCAGCTGGTTGTCGATGCGGCGGGACTCATGCCGCTCGGTGCCGATAATGTGCAGGCCGCCCGCCTGCAGCACCTGGGCGTGATTGGCCATCCACTCCGCCTTGAGCGCTTCAATCTGGGCCTCCGAGGGGTTTTCCAGCTTGGCGGCCTCTGTTTTCCAGTTCCCCCCCAACACGATGTCCGTACCGCGACCCGCCATGTTGGTGGCGATGGTCACGGTGCCGGGGCGCCCGGCCTGGGCAATGATTTCAGCTTCCTGGGCATGGAACTTGGCGTTCAGCACGCGGTGGACGATATTTTCGCGGGTCAGCAGTTGCGACAGGTACTCACTGGTCTCGATGGTCGCCGTACCGACCAGCACCGGCGCATTTTTCGCCTGACACTCCTTGATGTCCTTGATGATCGCTTCGAACTTCTCATCCTTGCTCAGGTAGACCAGGTCTTCCAGATCCTTGCGCACCATTGGCTTGTGCGTAGGGATGACCACCACGTCCAGACCGTAGATCTGACGGAATTCCGGCGCTTCGGTATCGGCGGTGCCGGTCATGCCCGACAGCCTCTTGTACAGCCGGAAATAATTCTGGAAGGTGGTGGTGGCCAGCGTCTGGTTCTCGTTCTGGATTTCCACCCGCTCCTTGGCCTCGACCGCCTGATGCAGGCCTTCCGACCAGCGACGGCCGGGCATGGTGCGACCGGTGTGCTCGTCGACAATAACGACTTCGTTGTCCTGTACGATGTAATGCACATCGCGCTGGAACAACTGATGGGCCTTCAGCGCCGCCAGCACATGATGCAACAGGGCCAGCTTGCTGGCGGAATAGAGGCTTTCCCCCTCGCCCAGCAATCCCATTTCAGCCAGGAAGCCTTCAACGCGCTCATAACCGGTTTCGGTCAGCTCGATCTGGCGATGCTTTTCATCCAGCCAGAAATCGGAGCCGTCCGGCACCTTCTCTTCCTTTTGGCGGGTCAGCTTCGGAGCAATGGTGTTGATTTGCTCATACAGGCGCGACGAACCTTCGCTGGCGCCGGAAATGATCAGCGGTGTCCGCGCCTCGTCAATCAGGATCGAGTCGACTTCATCGACGATGGCGAAGGTCAACCCGCGCTGGAACTTGTCTTCCAGGCGGAAGGCCATGTTGTCGCGCAGGTAGTCGAAACCGAACTCGTTATTGGTGCCGTAGGTGATGTCGGCCTGATAGGCGGCATGCTTTTCTTCATTGGGCTGCATGGAGCGGATCACGCCGACCGACAGGCCCAGGAATTCAAAGAGCGGGCGGTTGAGGTCGGCGTCGCGGCGGGCAAGGTAATCATTGACCGTCACCACATGCACGCCTTGTCCGGAAAGGGCGTTCAGGTAACACGGCAGGGTCGCCATCAGCGTCTTGCCTTCACCGGTGCGCATTTCGGCAATGCGGCCTTCGTGCAATGTCATGCCGCCGATCAGCTGCACATCAAAGTGGCGCATGCCCAACACCCGGCGGGAGGCTTCGCGGCAAACCGCAAACGCCTCGGGCAACAGCTGGTCCAGCGTCTCCCCTTTCTGGAAACGCTCGCGAAAATCGATGGTTTTCGCAGTCAGGGCGGCATCGTCCAGTGCCTGCAAGCCGGCCTCCAGAGCGTTGATCGTTTCCACGACCTTGCGCATCCGCTTCAGTTCCCGCTCGTTCTTCGTTCCGAAAATTCCGCTTAAAAGGCGTGCAAACATAAAAGCCACTCAATCAATCAAAAAGGCAGGCAGTGCGAATCAAGCTGTGGTGGGGGCACGAGCGGCACTTTACAAGTCCAACATGGAGGACCGGCCAAAACGAGGGGCATTCTACCCTGAATCGGGAAGGGGCAAAATGGGGCGTGACAAAAGAGAAATGAAGAC
This sequence comes from Fluviicoccus sp., assembly GCA_036279775.1. Taxonomy (GTDB): domain Bacteria; phylum Pseudomonadota; class Gammaproteobacteria; order Pseudomonadales; family Moraxellaceae; genus Fluviicoccus. Next base: position 5,718 of record DASUIM010000152.1, read on the forward strand.
GTCCGCCCGGGGGGCGGACGCGTGGCCGGGACTACTTCCTCAGCGCGAGGTGGACAAAGGTGGCGGGGTCGATCTGACGGTTGTTTTGCAGGACTTCGTAATGCAGGTGCGTACCGGTGGAACGGCCGGTATTGCCCATCAGGGCAATCAGCTGGTCCTTCGCCACCCGGTCGCCAGGGCGGGCCAGGATGCTGCGGGCGTGGGCGTAACGGGTGATGTAGCCGTTGCCATGGTCAATTTCGATGACATTGCCATAGCCGCTGCGAATACCGGCAAAAACCACCACGCCCGGAGCGACCGCATAAATATCCGTTCCCTCCGGTCCGGAAAAGTCCATCCCGGCATGGAACGCCGCATGGCCGGTAAAAGGATCGGTACGGTAGCCAAAGGTGGACGTCACCGTCCCCTGACGCACCGGCAGGTTCCCCAGGTATTGGCGGTTATCCTGCAGTCGCTTGCCGGCCAGAACGCTGTCCAGCGCCTGCAATTGGGTTTCACGGCGCTCAATTTCGGCGGAAAGGGTCTGGAGACGGTCCAGTATCTGCGGACGCTCGCCCGCCACCGACAGATCCTGCATCAGCGGACCGCCCGACGGCCCCTTGGGGTCGAAATTGAATTCGCCGCTTTTCAGGTTGGCCGATTCGGCCAGATGCTGACCCAAGGCATCCAGACGCATCATCCGCGCCTGCAATTCGGCAATGCGCTGGTTCATGACCTGAATCTGGGCATCTTCCGTCGCCACCGCCTTTGCGGCAGCAGGCGCCGCCGCATTCGACAGGACAACGGGGGCGGAAGGCTGGTTGGCGCCAACGGCATAACCGATGATGCCGCCCGCGAGGGCGAGGAAAGCCAGAACGGTGGCAAAGGTGCCCATCGTAGCCGGTGTCAGCCGCAGGGTCAGGGGTTTGATGGCATAACGCCGCCAGGCTGGAAGTTTCACGTCGAGTGATCTCCTGCTGTATTGCATGGCCGCTGACAGTATTCCTTGCCTGTCAACTCGGAGCAGAGTAGCCTTTTTACAAGACTTTCCACCGGGGGACCGCGATGCGCTTTGGTCGTGCTGCCAGCAGCAACGAGATATTCAGCTCGCCGCTGCTCCGGCAACTGCATGCGCAGGCCCGTTTGCTGGCCAGACTGGACGCGATAGTCGCGAGCCGCCTGACCGTCCTGAAAAATGCCTGCCGCGTGGCAGCCTACAAGGAAGGCGTGCTGACCTTAAGTACCGGCAACAGCGCCCTCACAGGACAGATTCGTTACATGCAGGCCAGTCTGCTCGGCAACCTTCGGCAAGCACCGGAGTTTGCGGATATCCGGCAGATCCGCGTCATCGACTGCGAACCGGCGCCGGCCAGAAAGCCTGCCAGACCACCCCTCCCCCCGCTCTCCCACTCCGTCGGGACTCTGTTAAGGGAAACGGCTGACCTGTTGGACGATGCGGAGCTTAGCGAAGCCTTTCGGCGTTTGGCAAGCCATGCGTCGGACAAGCCGACAGATTGACCGAATGGATTTCAGTCAAAAAACATGGGCAAGTTGTTGAATTAATGGACATCCCGAGGGGGCTGGGCGTTGATGTAGGCAATCGGGGCCTGGTTTTCGTCATCAAATGTCACAATTTCCCAGGCATCCGGCTGGTCCAGCAGGGCGCGCAACAAGGCATTGTTCAGGCCGTGACCTGACTTGTAGCCCTTGTATTCACCAATGATGCCGTAGCCCAGCAAATAAAGGTCGCCGATCGCATCCAGCATTTTATGACGGACAAATTCGTCCTCATAGCGCAGGCCATCCGCATTCATCACACCCTCATCGTTCAGGACAATGGCATTGTCCATGCTGCCGCCGCGCGCCAGGTTCTTTGACCACAAATACTCGATATCGCGCATGAAACCGAACGTGCGGGCGCGGCTGACCTCCTTCACGTAGGCTGTCGTCGAGAAGTCGACACAGGCATCCTTATGGTCTTCGTGAAAGGCCGGATGATCGAAATCGATGGTAAACGCCACGCGAAAACCGTTATAGGGCAGGAAGGCGGCGAATTTGTCACCCTCACGCACCTCGATCGGCTTGCGAATCCGGACCAGCTTCTTGGGCGCATTCTGCTCAATGATGCCGGCGGCCTGAAGCAGGAACACAAACGGGCCGGCGCTGCCATCCATGATGGGGATTTCGGCCGCGCTAACCTCTACCACGGCATTGTCGATGCCCAAACCGGCCATCGCCGACATCAGGTGCTCCACCGTCCCGACCTTGACACCGTCCTTGACCAGATTCGTGGACATGACTGTATCGTTCACCAGCAGCGCATTCGCAGGGATCTCCACGGGCGGGTTTACATCCGTCCGGCGGAAGCGGATGCCGCCATCGATTTCACCGGGTTTCAAGGTTAGATAAACCTTGTTGCCGCTGTGCAGACCGATGCCGGTAGCGCGGATAGTATTCTTCAGGGTTCGTTGACGAAGCATTGTGTCAAAATGTTTCAGAAGCAAAATGGCATAGTAACACTTCCCGACCAGAGTGCAAGCATGTTGGTCGCCGCTCCGGACGCCCTCGCCAACCCTCAGGCTTCCCCGAACAGCCAAAGCCGCGCCCAAAAAAAAGACGCCCGCAGGCGTCTTTTCATGTTCCGACCGGAAATTACTGGTCGGAGTTCTGCTGGCGGCGCAGGAAAGCGGGCACATTCAGCAAGTCGCTCGTCTTGGCGCCAGGCGCCGCGGGCTTGGCGGCGGCGGGAGCCGGCGCACGGCGATTGATGGCCGGTTCCTCGAAGTCATCATAGCTGGCGCGCGGCGCCGGCTGCGACGCCATGACCGGAGCACCGCCCATCGGCGCCACGCGCGGACGCGAGGTGGCGGCGGCTTGAGAACCGGCCACGGCGCGTGGGGCTGTCTTGCTCAGACCGGTCGCCACCACCGTGACGCGAATTTCGTCGCCCAGATCGGGGTCGAGAATGGTGCCGATCACGACATTCGCTTCCGAAGAAGTCAGCTGGTTGACGATTTCACCGACCGTATTGTATTCGTCCAGCCCCATGCTTTCATTGGCGGCAACCGACACCAACAGACCGCGCGCACCTTCCAGCTTGATGTCATCCAGCAGCGGGCTGTGGATGGCCAGCTCGGTGGCGATGCGGGCGCGGTCTTCACCCTTGGCGGAGCCGGTGCCCATCATGGCCAGTCCTTGCTCGGACATGACGGTGCGCACGTCGGCAAAGTCCACGTTGATCAGACCGGGACGAGTGATCATGTCGGAAATGCCCTGCACCGCGTTCAGCAGCACGTTGTTGGCGGCCTTGAAGGCGTCCAGCAGCGATACCTTGCCCAGCACGGTCAGCAGCTTGGAATTGGGAATGGTGATCAGCGAGTCTACATGCTGCGCCAGTTCGTCAATGCCGTGATCGGCCAGCTTCATGCGCTTGCCTTCAAACGGGAACGGCTTGGTCACGACGCCCACGGTCAGGATGCCCATTTCGCGGGCCACTTCGGCCACCACCGGCGCGCCGCCGGTGCCGGTGCCGCCGCCCATACCGGCGGTAATGAACACCATGTCCGCGCCGGTCAGCGACTCCCGGATGCGGTCACGGTCTTCCAGCGCCGCCTGACGGCCGACTTCAGGCTGGGCACCCGCGCCCAGACCGCGTGTCAGCTCCGCACCCAGTTGCAGCAGGGTCTGCGCATTCATCTTTTTCAGCGCCTGCATATCGGTATTGGCGCAAATGAACTGCACGCCCTTCAGCCCCGAACGCACCATGTGATCCACGGCATTACCGCCGCCGCCGCCAATGCCGAACACCTTGATGACCGCATTGCCGCTGAAGTTGTCAGCGTGATCGTCTGCCATTTGGAAAATACTCATTATGTTACTCCTGCCCAGGAATGATCTTGCCTCGCCCTGCCCCTGTCACTTCAGAAATGCGTTTCGAGCCATTGGCGCAATTTCTGAAACATACCGCTACCACCCGATGTGTTGCG
>DASUIM010000153.1:0-4802 GCA_036279775.1 Fluviicoccus sp.
GCCTTGAGCACGGCGAACTCGCCGGTGGTGAGCATGTGCACCTCGCCGCCGCGGCTGAGCTCGCGGGTGCCGAGGTTCAGCTCGTAGTCGCCGAAGCTCACCGTCTGCTCCTCGCTGCCCGGCGCGCCGGGTACCAGCGGCGCCTGGCGGCGCAGCACGGCGCGGATGCGCGCCAGCAGCTCGCGCGGGTTGAACGGCTTGGCCAGGTAGTCGTCGGCGCCCTGCTCGAGGCCCTGGATGCGGCTGGCCTCGTCGCCCTTGGCGGTGAGCATGATGATCGGGATGCGGTTGTCCTGCTCGCGCAGGCGGTGGCAGGCGGACAGGCCGTCCTCGCCCGGCAGCATCAGGTCGAGCACCACCAGGTTGAACAGCTCGCGGCTGAGCAGGCGGTCCATCTGCTCGACGTTTTCCACCGTCTTGACGCGGTAGCCCTGCTCGTCGAGGAAGCGTTCGAGCAAACGGCGCAGACGCACGTCGTCGTCGACGATGAGGATTTTTTCGCCTTCCGGCTGGCTGCTGACGGTGCTGTTCATCTGATGTCCTCGAGAATATGCGGCCGATTATGACGCAGGCCTCACGGCCGTTCGCAGGGCCATTGTTAGCAGATTTTTCCCCTGCCCTGCGCCTCGCCATGTCCGGGCGCCTGAGTATAATCCGGCGCTTTCCCGGCCTGCCTGGCCACCTTCCCCCGCTCTAGCAGGAAGCCTTATGGACAGCATCAACGCCCGCATCGCCGAAGAACTCGGCGTCCGCCCGCAACAGGTCGCCGCCGCCGTGGCGCTGCTCGACGAGGGCTCGACCGTGCCCTTCATCGCCCGCTACCGGAAAGAAGTCACCGGCAGCCTCGACGACACCCAGCTGCGTACCCTGGAAGAGCGCCTGCGCTACCTGCGCGAGCTGGAGGAACGGCGCACGGCGATCCTCGCCAGCATCGACGAGCAGGGCAAGCTGACCCCGGAACTGGCCCGCGAGATCAAGCTGGCCGACACCAAGACCCGTCTGGAAGACCTCTACCTGCCGTACAAGCAGAAGCGCCGCACCAAGGGCCAGATCGCCCTGGAAGCCGGCCTCGGCGAGCTGGCCGACGCGCTGTTCGGCAACCCGGAGCTCAATCCCGAGACGGAAGCCGCGCGCTTCGTCGACGCCGAGAAGGGCTTCGCCGACGTCAAGGCGGTGCTGGAAGGCGCCAAGTACATCCTCATGGAGCGCTTCGCCGAGGACGCCAGCCTGCTCGACAGGCTGCGCAGCTTCCTCAAGCAGGAGGCCACCCTCAGCGCGCGCCTGGTCGCCGGCAAGGAGCAGGAAGGCGCCAAGTTCAGCGACTACTTCGAGCACGATGAGCCGCTGAAAAACGTACCGTCGCACCGCGCCCTGGCGATCTTCCGCGGCCGCAACGAGGGCGTGCTGAGCGCCAGCCTCAAGGTCGGCGAGGAACTGCCGGGGGCGATGCATCCCTGCGAAGGCATGATCGCCGAGCGCTTCGGCATCGAGGCCCGCGGCCGCGCCGCCGACAAGTGGCTGGCCGAGGTGGTGCGCTGGACCTGGAAGGTCAAGCTGTACACCCATCTGGAAACCGACCTGCTCGGCGAGCTGCGCGAGGCGGCCGAAACCGAGGCGATCAACGTGTTCGCCCGCAACCTGCACGACCTGCTGCTCTCCGCGCCGGCCGGCCCGCGCTGCACCCTCGGCCTCGATCCGGGCCTGCGCACCGGCTGCAAGGTCGCCGTGGTCGATGCCACCGGCAAGCTGCTGGACACCGCCACCGTCTACCCGCACGCGCCGCGCAACGACTGGGACGGCACTCTGGCGGTGCTCGGCCGGCTGTGCGCCAAGCACCAGGTCGAGCTGATCGCCATCGGCAACGGCACCGCCAGCCGCGAGAGCGACAAGCTGGCCGCCGACCTGATCAAGCAGGTGCCGGGCCTCAAGCTGACCAAGGTCATGGTCTCCGAGGCCGGCGCCTCGGTGTATTCCGCCTCCGAGCTGGCCGCCCGCGAATTCCCCGAGCTGGACGTGTCGATCCGCGGTGCGGTGTCGATCGCCCGCCGCCTGCAGGACCCGCTGGCCGAGCTGGTGAAGATCGAGCCCAAGGCGATCGGCGTCGGGCAGTACCAGCATGATGTCAACCAGGCGCAACTGGTGCGGGCGCTGGATGGCGTCGTCGAAGACTGCGTCAACGCGGTGGGTGTCGACGCCAACACCGCCTCGGTGGCGCTGCTGACCCATATCGCCGGGCTGAACAAGACCATTGCCCAGAACCTGGTGAATTTCCGCAACGAGCACGGCGCGTTCCGCAGCCGCGAGGACCTGAAGAAGGTGCCGCGCCTGGGGGCCAAGACCTTCGAGCAGGCGGCGGGCTTCCTGCGCGTACCGAACGGCGACAATCCGCTGGATGCGTCCGGCGTGCACCCGGAAGCCTATCCGGTGGTGGAAAAGATCTTGCGCGCCAAGGCGCTGAGCCTGAAGGAACTGATGGGCAGCAGCGAGAAGCTGCGCAGCGTCAAACCCGCCGAATTCACCGATGAGCGCTTCGGCCTGCCGACGGTGCAGGACATTCTGGCCGAACTGGAAAAACCGGGCCGTGACCCGCGTCCGGGCTTCGTCGCGCCGCAGTTCCTGGACGGCGTCACCGAGATCAAGGACTTGAAGGAAGGCATGGTGCTGGAAGGCGTCGTCACCAACGTCACCAATTTCGGCGCTTTTGTGGATATCGGCGTGCACCAGGACGGGTTGGTGCACATCTCGATGCTGGCCGACACCTTCGTCAAGGACCCGCACACCGTGGTCAAGGCCGGGGACATCGTCAAGGTCAAGGTGCTGGAAGTGGACGTAGCGCGCAAGCGTATCGCCCTGTCCCGCCGCCTGAACGACAAGCCCGCCCCGGCGGGCGCGGGCGGCAAGCCGGAAACACGCGGCCCGGGTCAGGGACGCGGCGGCTCCGGCGGCGGCAAGGCTCCGGCCGGCAAGATCCAGGGCTCGGCCCCGGTGAAGGGCGGCACGCTGGGCGACCTGCTGCTGAAGGCCGGGATGAAAAAGTAACCGGCGTCCGCACGAACGGCGGCCTGTGGTAAGCTGGCCGCCAGTCCCTATTTTCCTCCGGTGTCATGGAAATCACCCTGCTGCTGTTCCTGATCCTGCTGAACGGCCTGTTCGCCATGTCGGAAATCGCGCTGGTCACAGCCCGCAAGACCCGGCTGCAAAAGCTGGCCGAAGCCGGCGACATGGCCGCCGAGCGTGCGATCCGGCTTGGCGGCGACCCCACCCGGTTCATGTCCACCGTCCAGATCGGCATCACCTCGATCGGCGTCCTGAACGGCATTGTCGGCGAAGCGACCCTGGCCATTCCGATTTCACACTGGCTGCAAGGCCTGGGCGTGGCGGACTCCGCCAGCCACCTGACCGCCACCGCCCTGGTCGTGGTCGTGCTGACCTATTTCTCGATCGTGCTGGGCGAACTGGTGCCGAAGCGCCTCGGACAAATGCATCCGGAAACGATCGCCCGGCTGGTGTCGCTGCCGATGAGCGCGCTGTCACGGCTGGTGGCGCCGTTCGTGCAGCTGCTGTCCGGCTCGACGCATCTGGTGCTGCGCCTGTTGGGCGCGCGCCAGGCGGCGGACTCGGGCGTCACCCAGGAGGAAATCCATGCGGTGCTGGCCGAAGGCACCGAGTCCGGGTTGATCGAGCATCAGGAACACCAGATGCTGCGCAACGTCTTCCGCCTCGATGACCGCAATATCGCCTCGGTGATGGTGCCGCGCGCGGATATCATCAGCCTCAGCATCCATGACCCGCTGGACGTGATTCTCGACAAGGTTTCCAATACTTCCTACTCCCGCTTCCCGGTATGCGAGGGCGGCCTGGGCGACATCATCGGCGTGGTCACCGCCAAACAGGTGCTGCTGCACGCCCTGCACCGCGAGACCTTCCAGCTCTCGACTTTCATGGAAAAACCGATCTTCGTGCCGGAAAGCCTGACCGCGCTGGAATTGCTGGAAACCTTCCGCACCAGCAATACCCGCCTGACGCTGGTGATCAACGAATACGGCGATGTGCAGGGTCTGGTAACCGTGCACGACCTGCTGGAAGCCATCACCGGCGAATTCAGTCCCGACGCCAGCGAGGAATCCTGGGCCATCGTCCGGCCGGACGGCTCGTGGCTGCTGGACGGCATGATTCCGGTGGTGGAACTGAAGGACAAGCTGGGCATCCGCCAGCTGCCCGAGGAAGACCGGGGGCTGTACAACACGCTGAGCGGCCTGCTGATGATGTTGCTGGGCCGCATGCCCCACACCACCGACCTGATCGAACTGGAAGGCTGGCGGTTCGAGATCATTGACATGGACGGCAACCGCATCGACAAGGTACTGGCGATACAGTTGCCTGCCAGAGAACAGGAGCCCTGACGCCCAGTGTCAGCCTTGCCAGTTACTAGCGAGCAAAGTATCCAATTGCTGATGCTGCTGGGCCGTCAACTCAGTCTGACCGGCGGCCGGCGGAGTCATCGTGGCCATGGCTGACACTAGCTGACCAACTCCGGCCACATTCAGATGATAGCCGTCTCCGGCAATCACATCCTCCAGCACGGTGTTTCCATTTGCCACCGTCAGGAACCAGTTGCTGATCCTCAAACCATCGGCTGTCCCCATGACGTTGACAACAAGATCGTTGGACTGGCGGCTGAACCAAAGCTGGTCATGGCGTATATCGCTGCCACAGAGGAGTGCGTCAGCATTACCCAAGCTGTCTACCACAATATCCTGGGATGTTCCGCGCTCCAGCCAGTATGTGTCGTCACCTCCAAG
>DASUIM010000154.1:0-2161 GCA_036279775.1 Fluviicoccus sp.
TCTTCTCGAAGCCGGTGGCGCAGGAACAGGCGCGGCACCTGCTGGAAACCGCCCCCTTCGAGCGCAACTAGGGCGCTAGACGCGCCACAGCACCGTCGATCCCCAGGAAATGCCGACGCCGAAACCGGAGAGGACCACGCAACGGTCCTCGACGGTCAGTCCGCCCGCGAGCAGCAGCGGGATCGAGGACGAGACGGTATTGCCGTAGTCCGCCGCCAGGAACGGCGCTTTCTCGTCGGGCACGCCCAGCCGCCGCGCAATCTGGTGCACCACGTGGCGGCTGCCCTGGTGCAGCAGGAAGCGGTCCACCTCCCCCAAGGCCACGCCATTGATTTCCAGCGCATGCAGGATGCTTTCCGGCACCTTGCGCGCCGAGAAATTGAGCACGGCGCGGCCGTTCATGTGGAAATAATGACTGTGCGCCGGCACCGCCAGGTCGTCGGCGAAACTGCCGTCGCTGCCCAGGTCGAAACGGCCGATACGCCACACCGGCCGGTCGGTGATCAGGGTCGCGGCGGCGGCGTCGCCGAACAGCAGGCTGGTGTTGCGGTCATGGGGATTGATGATCTTCGAATAGGGGTCGGCGGTGACCAGCAGGCCGCAGCGCAGGCCCTGGGCCTGCATCAGCGCCGTGATCACCGACAGCCCGTAGACATAGCCGGAACAGCCCAGCGACAGGTCGAACACCGCGCAGGACGTCGGCAACCCCAGCTTGCCGTGGACGCGCGCCGAGGTGTGCGGCAGGCCGTAACCGTCGGGGTTCTGCGTCACCACCACCAGGCAGTCCACCTGATCCGGCCGCACCGCCCCTTGCTCGAAGAGGCGGCGCACCGCCTTCACCGCCAGATCGGAGGTTTCCTCATCGGCGCGCTTGCGGCTGACCTTGAGCACGCCGATCTTGTCGCGCAGCAGGTCTTCACCGGCATCCAGCGCCGGGGCGCGCTCCAGGTTGTCGAGGTAGTCTTCGGGAATGTAGGCGGCAACGGCGGCGATGCCTAAAGTGGAAGCATTCGGGTTCATCGGAGGTTTTCCTGAACGGGGCGCACCGGTCCGCCGGGATCTCCGGCCGGGCCTTGCGGGCGCTGGTACATACGGGGCGGCCGGGTGGGCCGTCCTGCGGGACTGACGGACATTACACCAATTCCTGCTGGGTTGGCATGTCCTTTACGGCCGGGGAAATCTTGCATTCCGGACAGCGAATGCTAGTCTTCGAAGGGGATTCATCCCCCATAACAAGAACCTCGCCGGGCCGGACCAGCGTCGCCGCCCGGCGGACAAGGAGCGATACCGCATGCAAGCTTCCCGCTTTTCCACCGTCTTCACCGCCGCCCTGCTGGCGGGTTCCGTCCTGCTGCCTGTCGCCGCCGCCGCCAAGGAGTCGCCTGTGGCGCGCGGGGCCTACCTCAGCGGCATCATGGGCTGCGGCGACTGCCACATGCCGATGAAGATGGGCCCCAAGGGACCGGAGCCCGACCTGGCGCGCGGCCTGTCCGGACACCCGCAGGACCTGGCCCTGCCGCCGCCTCCCGCCGCCGCCGGGCCTTGGATCTGGGGCGGTTCCGGCAGCATGACCGCCTTCTACGGGCCCTGGGGTATCACCTACTCCGCCAACCTGACCCCGGACAAGGAAACCGGCATCGGCAACTGGACCTATGACCAGTTCCGCCAATCGATGCGCACCGGCAAGCATCTGGGCGTCGGCCGCCCGATCATGCCGCCCATGCCCTGGCAGTCGGTCAACCGATTGAAGGACAAGGACATGGCTGCCCTGTTCCGCTACCTGATGGCGCAACCGCCGGTGAAGAATGCCGTACCCGCCTTCCAGCCCGCCCCGGCGCGTGGCTGACAACGGCCGGAAGCACAGCTTGCCGTTGTGGTCCGGCGCGCAAGCTGTCACTCTGGCCGCTCAACCCTACGGATGCCTGATATGACCCTTTTCCGATTCTGGCCCGCGTCGCTGTGCGCCGCCGCCCTGCTGGCCGCCGCGCCGGCCTCCGCCGCCGTCGACGGCCCGGCCCTGTACAAGGAGCACTGCGCCAAGTGCCATGCCGAAACCGGCCATGCCGACAACTGGCGCGGTTACCTGTATTTCGCCCGCAACTTCACCAGCCCGGACTGGCAGCGGAAAATGACGGATGCGGATATCCTGGAAGAAATCAAT
>DASUIM010000155.1:0-1388 GCA_036279775.1 Fluviicoccus sp.
TCGCGCAGCTGGTTGAGGGTGTCGTCAAAACCGAAATTCATGCCTGTGTACATGGTCAGTATCCTGTGTAACGAAGGGGGCTATCTGCATGGGTCGGGATCATACCAAGCAAATGCTTGCTTTGCTAGACGGATCGCGCCACCGGCATGAATCATCCGCCCTCTAGAAGACTATTGCGAAATCTGCGTCAGAGGTCATAATCCAACCCTTCCTTTGGCTGTTTTACAGGGCATCTCCATGAGCGGAAAAACCGCGATTCTGATAGGAGCCACAGGACTCGTAGGGAAACAGGTTCTGGAAAAACTGCTGGCCTTGCCGGTGTATGACAAGGTGATTGCGGTCAGCCGCAAGCCGGTCACTCCGCATCCGAAACTGCAAAACCTGGTGGTCGATTTCGACCATCTGGCCGCCTCGATCGTGAACCTGCATGCCGACGACGCCTTCTGCTGCCTGGGCACCACGCTGAAGCAGGCCGGCAGCAAGAGCGAGTTTCACAAGGTGGACTTCGGTTACAACCTGGAGTTCGCCCATGCCATGCGCCAGAACGGCTGCACGCATTTCCTGCTGGTGTCGGCGCTGGGCGCGTTTCCCAAGTCGCTGGTGTTTTACAGCCGGGTGAAGGGTTTGCTGGAAAAGGACATCACCACGCTGGAGTTCCCGCGTTTCAGCATTTTCCGGCCGTCATTGCTGCTGGGCGAGCGCGGCGAGAACCGTCTGGCCGAGAACCTGGCCGCCCGGCTGATGCCGCTGGTGGAACCGTTCCTGCGCGGACCGCTGCGCACGGTGCAGCCCATTCAGGGCGCACAGGTGGCCTCGGCGATGGTGGCGGTGGCCAACCTGCCGGCGCCGGACGAAAACCCGGCCGTTTATTATTACGATGACATGCTGGCCGCGACGGCCGCTTTTGCCTGATGGAGTGAATCATGGTGGATTACGTTACCCCAGACCTGTGCGATGCCTATCCCGATGTGCGCGTGATCACGCCGATGTTCCGCAATTACGGGGGGCGCAAGTCCTTCGGCGGTCAGGTGGTGACGGTGAAGTGCTTCGAGGACAATTCGCGGGTGAAGGAACTGCTGGCGACGCCGGGCAAGGGCAAGGTGCTGGTGGTGGACGGTGGTGGGTCGCTGCGTTGCGCGCTGCTGGGCGACCTGATTGCGGCCAGCGCGGTGAAGCATGAGTGGGAAGGGGTGATCATCTACGGTTGCGTGCGCGATGTGGATGCGCTGGCGCAGCTGGACCTGGGGGTGCAAGCGATCAATTCGATGCCGATGAAGAGTACGCGGCGGGGGATTGGCGAGACGGGGATCCGGTTGTCGTTTGGCGGGGTGATTATCGAGGATGGGGATTTCATCTACGCGGATAATAATGGGGTGATTGTGGCGGAT
>DASUIM010000156.1:0-4487 GCA_036279775.1 Fluviicoccus sp.
CGAGGCCAGCGGCAAGATGAAGACCGTCGCCGTCCTCCAGGACTACCTGAAACAGGGCGTCAAGCGCGTCGTCGTCTCCGCACCGGTGAAGGAAGCGGGAGCACTGAACGTGGTGATGGGCGTCAACCAGCACCTGTTCGACCCGGCCGTGCACCGCATCGTCACCGCCGCCTCCTGCACCACCAACTGCCTGGCGCCGGTGGTGAAGGTGATCCACGAGCATCTGGGCATCCGCCACGGTTCCATCACCACCATCCACGACCTGACCAACACCCAGAGCATCCTCGACCAGCCGCACAAGGACCTGCGCCGCGCCCGCGCCAGCGGCATGAGCCTGATTCCCACCACCACCGGTTCCGCCACCGCCATTGCCGAGATCTTCCCGGAACTGAAGGGCCGCCTGAACGGCCATGCCGTGCGCGTGCCGCTGGCCAACGCCTCGCTGACCGACTGCGTCTTTGAAGTCGAACGCCCGACCACGGCGGCGGAAGTGAACGCCCTGCTGAAGGCGGCGGCAGAGAACGAACTGGCGGGCATCCTTGGTTATGAGGAACGGCCGCTGGTTTCCATCGACTACCGCACCGACCCGCGTTCCTCGATCATTGACGCCCTGTCGACGCTGGTGGTGAACGGCACGCAGGTGAAGCTCTACGCCTGGTACGACAACGAATGGGGCTACGCCAACCGCACCGTCGAACTGGTCAAGTTGGTAGGCGCGGCATGACCCCGGCGGTCCGCCAGTACCTGCTGGTCACCGGCAATTACTGGGCCTTCACCCTCACCGACGGCGCGCTGCGCATGCTGGTGGTGCTGCATTTCCACGCGCTGGGCTATTCGCCGTTGCAGATCGCGGCGTTGTTCCTGTTCTACGAATTCTTCGGCGTGGTCACCAACCTGCTGGGCGGGTATCTGGGGGCGAGGCTGGGGCTGAACCGCACCATGAACCTGGGGCTGGGGCTGCAGGTAGGCGCACTGCTGATGCTGACCGCGCCCGCCGCCTGGCTGACGGTGCCGTGGGTGATGGCGGCGCAGGCCTTCTCCGGCATCGCCAAGGACCTGAACAAGATGAGCGCCAAGAGCGCCATCAAGCTGCTGGTGCCGGCAGGCGAACCCGGCAAGCTCTATCACTGGGTGGCGGTGCTGACCGGCTCGAAGAATGCGCTGAAGGGCGCGGGATTCTTCCTGGGCGGGGCGCTGCTGGGGGCTGTCGGCTTCCAGGGCGCGGTACTGGGCATGGCGGCGGTGCTGGCGCTGGTCTGGGCGGGCAGCCTGATCGGGCTGAAGCAGGACCTGGGCAAAAAGGCGGCCAAGCCGAAATTCCGAGAGCTGCTGTCGAAGAGCCCGGCAATCAACCGGCTTTCCGGAGCGCGGCTGTTCCTGTTCGGCGCCCGAGATGTCTGGTTCGTGGTGGCGCTGCCGGTTTACCTGAGCACGGTGTTCGGCTGGAATGTGTCGCAGGTAGGAGCGTTCCTGGCGGCGTGGGTGATCGGCTACGGCGTGGTGCAATCCTTCGCGCCTTACCTGACCGGCAAGCGTCAGGGACGGGTGCCGGATGGCAAAACCGCCTTCGGCTGGGCGGTGGCGCTGGCGGGCATTCCGGCGCTGATTGCACTGGGGCTGGCGGCGGGCGTGTCGCCGTGGCTGATGGTTCCGGGTGGTTTGCTGGTCTTCGGGGCGTTGTTCGCGGTGAATTCATCGCTGCACAGCTTTTTGATCGTGTCCTGGGCCAAGGCGGACGGGGTGTCGCTGGACGTCGGTTTTTATTACATGTCGAATGCACTGGGACGGCTGATCGGGACTATCCTGTCCGGGTGGGTGTTCCAGCAGTGGGGGCTGGAAGCCTGTCTGTGGGTGTCGAGCCTGTTCGTGTTGTTGGCGGCCGCCATTTCGGCCGGACTGCCCCGTCAGGAGACCGCCCATGTTTGAATGGCTGAACAACCAGCTGCTGCGCATGGACTGGCTGGCCGCGCTGGTGCGCGCCCTGCTGGAGAGCGGCGGCCTCGATACCACCACCCGGCTGGGCGGCAGCCTGCACTTCTTCCTTTACGACGTGATCAAGATCTTCATCCTGCTGGGCGTGCTGATCTTCAGCGTTTCGTGGATCCAGAGCCACTTCCCGCCGGAACGTACCCGCCGCATCCTCGGCGGACTCACCGGGCTTCCGGCCAATATCGCCGGGGCGTTGCTGGGCACGCTGACACCCTTCTGCTCCTGTTCGTCCATCCCGCTGTTCATCGGCTTCACCAGCGCCGGGCTGCCGCTGGGCGTCACCTTTTCCTTCCTGATTTCCTCGCCGCTGGTCGACCTGGCGTCGGTGATCCTGCTGGCCGGCATCTTCAACTGGCCGATTGCCATCGCCTATGTCAGCACCGGCGTGGTGCTGGCGGTGATCGGCGGCACGATCATCGGCCGCCTGAAGCTGGAAAGCCAGGTGGAAAGCTTTGTCTTCCACAGCCCGGTGGTGGACATCCCGCAAGACGAACTGACCCGGCGCGACCGCCTGCGCTACAGCCTCGATCAAGTCCGTGACATCGTGCGGCGGGTGTGGCCCTATATCCTGATCGGCGTCGGCATCGGCTCACTGATCCACAACGTGATTCCGCGCGAGTGGGTGATCGCCGTGCTGGGACATGACAAGCCGTGGTCGGTGCCGCTGGCGGTACTGATCGGCGCGCCGATGTACGCCGACATCTTCGGCACGCTGCCGATTGCCGAGGCGCTGGTAGCCAAGGGCGTGGGGCTGGGCACGGCGCTGGCCTTCATGATGGCGGTGACCGCGCTGTCGCTGCCGTCGCTTGTCATGCTGAAGAAGGTGGTGAAGATGCGGCTGCTGGCCACCTTCCTCGGCATCGTCATTACCGGCATCCTGATCATCGGTTACGCCTTCAACGCCTTCAGCGGTTATTTCCTCTAGAGCCGTATTTTCCGGGAGACACCATCATGATCATCAAGATACTGGGTTCGGGTTGCAGCAAGTGCCAGGCCCTGACCGAAAACACCCGCAAGGCGCTGGCTGAAGCCGGTCGCGAAGCCGAGATCCTCAAGGTGACCGACTTTGCCGAGATTGCGGCACACGGGGTGATGTCCACCCCGGCGCTGGTGGTGGACGGCAAGGTGGTGTCGGCGGGCAAGGTGCTGAATCCTGCGGAGATCCGCCGGTTCCTGGGCTGAGCCTAATCGCGGATGATGATGGTGGTGCGGGCGGTCAGGGCGTTGCCCAGTCCCTGCATCATCGCCACCAGGAACCATGCGCCCAGCGCGGGCCAGAAACCGTCCAGATGGAAACCGGGCAGGAACCAGGCCACCACGCCCAGCGTGGCGGCGTTGACCACGAACAGGAACAGGCCCAGCGTGATCACCGTGATCGGCAGCGTCAGGATGATCAGCAGCGGACGGATCACGGTATTGGCGACCCCCAGCAGGAGTGCCGCCCAGAACAGCGTGCCGTAGTGGTCGAAACGCACCCCGTCCATGAGGTAGTCGGCCAGACCGAGACCGCAGGCGCTCAACATCAACCGAACCAGCATCTGGTAAAACATGACATGTCCTCATGGGGAAAAATCGCGACGCGGCGGGGGCGGCGGATTGTGAACAATTGTACTGCAATTAACCTGGCCAGATGCGGCTGATCACCGGGAAATCAAGCCTGCGACCCCTGACAGCAAAGCGGCAGGCACCTCGCCCCTGATGGGGATGGCCCGCTCCCGTTCAGCCGCCGTCAACGGTTCGCGCGCCGCCCGCTGCGCCAGCATCACTTCCACCGTCGCATCCGAGGGATCGCGGCCTTCGGCCTGCCGCCGTTCAATCCGCTCCCGCAGCACCGCTTCCGGCGGATCACAATCCAGGATCAGGAACGGCACTCCGGCGGCCTCCGCCACCGCCCGCGCCGCCAGCCGCCACGAGGCATCCAGGAACGTGGCGTCCAGCACCGCCGGATAGCCCGCCGCCAGCGCCTCGCGTCCCAGCGCCAGCAGGCGTTCATAGGTGAGGCGGGTGGCGTCAGGGCCGTAAAGCGGCGCCTCCCCCCGGAACATCCGCTTGCGTTCGACATCGGAGCGGAAGCGCTGGGCCTGCAACCCGTCGACCAGCAGCTGCGCCACATGGCTCTTGCCCGAGCCGGAGACGCCGTGCGTGATCGCCAGGAAACAGGGCGCCGGGAACAGGTAGCTTTCCGCCAGCGCCGCATAGCGCCGGTATTCGGCCAGGATCGATGTTCGCGTTGCCTCATCCGGCTGCTGGCCCAGCCGCAGCACATTCACCTTCGCCCGCACCAGCGCCCGATAGGCCTGATAGAAACGCATCACCGCCAGCGCACTGTCATCACCGCTGCGCTCACGCCAGCCGTTCAGGAAGCGAGCCGCCAGACCGGGCAGCCCCCGGCTTTGCAGATCCATCACCAGAAAGGCGGCGTCGGAGGCGACATCAATCAGGCGGAAGGCATCATTGAATTCGATGCAGTCAAACGGCACCGGCTTGCCGTCAATCAG
>DASUIM010000157.1:0-1155 GCA_036279775.1 Fluviicoccus sp.
CACGCACAATCGCTACACCCCGGTAGCCATCATCCTGCACTGGGTGATCGCGGCCGCCATCCTCTTCCAGCTGGCCCTGGGCTGGCGCATGGGCGACCTGCCGAAAGGGCCGGGCGCCTTCGCGCTGTTCCAGCTGCACAAATCCATCGGTTTTCTCATCCTTTTCCTGGTGGCGGCGCGGGTGGCCTGGCGGCTGACCCATCGGCCGCCACCCTTGCCCGCCGGCATGGCGTCCTGGGAGAAAGTGCTGTCGAAGCTGGTACACCTGGCCTTCTACGGCATCATGATCGCGCTGCCCATCACCGGCTGGATCGCGGTGTCCACCAGCCGCATCCAGATTCCCACGCTGTGGTTCGGGGCGGCGCCCATTCCGCACCTGCCGTTCCTGGCCGATCTCGCCCCGGCGGTGAAGGAGGTCTGGAATGACGGCAGCAAGGAATTCCATGAAATTCTCGCGGCGCTGACGCTGTTGCTGCTGGCGGCGCATGTGGGCGGTCTGCTGAAACATCAATTGCTGGTGAAGGATACCGTGCTGGGGCACATGGCGCCGGGCGCGCGTCCGGGCTGGGCGGAGCCGCGGCTGTGGATCATTCTGGCCGTGGCCGCCGGGATGCTGGTGGCGGGCTTCTTCTGGCCGAAACTGCCGGAACCGGCGGGCGGCAGTCCGTTGCGCGGTGAGCCCGCGCCGTTGCCGGTGGTCGAGGTGGTGCAGCCGGTTCCTGAAACCGCTCCGGCCGCCGATACGGTGGCGGACGCCAAGCCTGTGGCGGCCGATGCCGTTACGCCGCCCGCGACCGCGCCTGCCGTGCCGGTGATCTGGAAGGTGCAGTCCGGCTCGGTGCTGGAGTTCGGCACCCGCTGGTCGGGCGATCCGGTCAGCGGCCGCTTCAGCCGCTGGACGGCGGATATCGCCTTCAGTCCGGAAGCACTGGCGGCGTCGTCGGTCACGGTCAAGGTGGATCTGGCTTCGGTGGCCTCCGGAGATGAACAGCGTGACAGCGCCTTGCCCGGTGAGGACTGGTTCGACGCCGGTCACTTCCCGCAGGCGGTGTTCAAGGCGGTGAAGTTCCGCGAGACCGGCAGGCAGCGTTATGCCGCCCAAGGTACGCTGACCCTGCGTGGCAAGACCTCGCCGGTGACGCTGGATTTCCGGCT
>DASUIM010000158.1:0-2066 GCA_036279775.1 Fluviicoccus sp.
GCGCCGATTACGTTGAGCTGGCCGCTGGGGCTGGCGGTGCATGTGACGCCGTTGCAGCACATTCCGCTGCCCGCGAAGATCCGCACCGAGTTCCTGGAACCGATCCAACTCTCGACCGACCCGGCGATGGCGGATGATGCCGCTTATGTGCAGCAGATGTATGAGGAAGTGGAACGGCGCATTCAGGCGGGCATGGACCGGCTGGCGGCGAAGCGAAGGTTTCCGGTGTTCGGGTGAAGCTCATCCCCCCAACCGCTCATACTCCGCCCGGATCACCGCTTCCGCCTGTTGCACCACGGCATCCGCCGTCATGCCCGCCGGGTCGATCACCGGCAGCACGCTCCACACGAACCGTTCGCCGACGCCCATCGGGAATTTGCCGAAACGGTTCAGCCGCCAGGTGTCATGGATGCACACCGGCAGCACCAGCGCTTCCGGGCATTTCTTCAGCAGGATTTTCACCCCCGCCGCCGCAAACGGCTGCACCCCGCCGCGCTTCGCGCGCGTGCCTTCGGGAAAGATCACCGCCGTCCCGCCCTGTTCGCGCAGGCGCGCGCCCAGCTTGCCGATTTCCGTCAGCGACTGCCGTGCATCACTGCGGTCAATCAGCGCCGCGCCGCTGTAGCGAAGGTTATAGGACACACTGGGAATGCCCCGTCCCAGTTCACGCTTGGCCACAAAACAGGGCGACAGGCGGCGCAGGTACCAGCCCAGCCCCACCACGTCCAGCGTGCTCTGGTGGTTGGCGACCACAATCAGGGGGCGGGAGGACAGCGCGGGCAATACCCCGACCAACCGGGCACGGTTGCCCAGCAGCCACAGTGACCCGATCAGGCAACCATTGAGGGCGTCGACCGTGCGACGATGGGCGCGGGAGCCGCCCAGATGCAGGGCCGCGACCTGGACGGCATGGAAAATGCACAGCCAGAGCAGGCTGATGGCGAGGAAACACGGCGTCAGCACCGTTCCCAGCGCCTTTTTCAGGAATTCCGACATGAACGCTCCGCTCAACATCCCGGTCCGTGCGGCGCACTACCGACGCCAGCCACCCCCGGAAACCGGCAGCATAGGCGAAATTCACACGGCTATTATTGACAGCCGTCAACGAGCATGAGCCATGCCGCTCTTGAATGCCAGCGTTTTCGCGGTATAATGAAATGTTTCCCCGTGTTACTCCCTTTCTGGGTAAGTCCCTTTCTGGCATCGCGCTGGCTTTTTTTGACCGCCGGCGTGCACGCAACAGTGCGCTCCGGGGTTTGTGCTTTAATGAGGATCAGAGTGTGAAGGCAACTGCAGTACCTGAACGGCAGGGTTTGTACGACCCCGCCAACGAACACGACGCCTGCGGCGTCGGCTTCATCGCCCACATCAAGGGCCAGAAAAGCCATTCCATCATTGAACAAGGCCTGCTGATCCTGAAAAACCTGGATCACCGGGGCGCCGTGGGCGCGGACCCGCTGATGGGGGATGGCGCCGGCATCCTGATCCAGATTCCCGACGCCTTCCTGCGCGGTGAAATGGCAAACCAGGGCGTGACCCTGCCGCCCGCCGGCGAATACGGCATCGGCATGTGCTTCCTGCCGCAGGAAAACGCCTCGCGCATGGCCTGCCAGGAAGAAATCGAACGCGCCATCGCCGCCGAAGGCCAGGTGCTGCTCGGCTGGCGCGATGTTCCCGTCTCGCGCACCATGCCGATGTCGCCGACCGTCAAGGCCAAGGAGCCGGTGATCCGCCAGGTCTTCGTCGGCCGCGGTCCGGACGTCATCGTCACCGACGCGCTGGAACGCAAGCTGTACATCATCCGCCGCCGCGCCGCCAACGCCATCAAAGCCTTGGAACTGGTGCACGGTCAGGAATTCTACGTCACGTCGTTCTCGGCGCGCACCATCGTCTACAAGGGCCTGCTGCTCGCCGACCAGGTCGGCGAGTACTACCTCGACCTGCAAAACCCGGACTGCGTGTCAGCCCTGGCCCTGGTTCACCAGCGCTTCTCGACCAACACCTTCCCCACCTGGGACCTGGCGCACCCGTTCCGCATGATCGCCCACAACGGCGAAATCAACACC
>DASUIM010000159.1:0-1621 GCA_036279775.1 Fluviicoccus sp.
GGTGTGCGCTGGCTGTTGGCCTCGGGCTGGGTCAGGATCTGGAAAAAGGGATTTTCCACCCGGTAATACAGCACGTACATCGCCACATCGCCATAGAGCCGCCATGAGTCGGCGTCAATGTCCGTCAGCGTGGTGCGCCGCGTCAGGGCGGCGGCGATGCATTCCTCCCCGGCGCGGGTCAACGCCGCCAGATGCGGGCTGGCGTCACGCTGGCCCGGCTCCATGATCCAGACTTCATGCGCCGGAGCCCCATCGCCCAGAATCAGCCGTTCCAGCCGGATGCGTTCTTCGCTGAACGGGTTGGCATAGCCCAGATCTCCAATGGCGCGCGCCCGCGCCAGCGCGGCGACGGGAAACAATGATCCCATGTGAATTGCTCCGTGTGTGTGACTGGCCGACATTTCCTGAAGCCTTACCGGCACATTATGTAGATCATTCCGGGGCGGTTGTCATCAGGCTTCAATCAAGGTCTTGATATGGCATGCTTTTTTAAGATGCTCTAATTTGGCATGGAAGCCGCATCCATGGGGTGAGCAATGACCGTCGGACGCACCGGCGGCGTCAAACCCGAAGGCAGGAACCGTATCATGATCAGCGAACAAAACATCCAGCAAGACTCGGCCTCGTGGATTTTCTTCGTGAAAGTCTGTTTTGCAATTTCGGTGGGGGCGTTGGGCTTCGGCATCTTCATGCTGCCGGTGGATATCTGGATGAAGGGCTACCTGTTGATGGGCTCGCTGTTCACCGTCGGTTCCACCATCACCATGTCGAAGACGCTGCGCGACCAGCATGAAGCCCAGAAGCTGATCCACAAGATTTCGAATGCGAAGACGGAAAAGATTCTCAAGGAATTCGAGATGAACGGGGCGCAATAAGCGCACCATGAAAGAGGGCGCCTTGCGGCGCCCTTTTGGCTTCAGTCGTTGTCGAGGAACGACCGCAGGTGTTCCGACCGCGACGGGTGCCGCAGCTTGCGCAGCGCCTTCGCCTCGATCTGGCGGATGCGCTCACGGGTGACATCGAACTGCTTGCCCACTTCCTCAAGGGTGTGGTCAGTGTTCATGTCGATGCCGAAACGCATGCGCAGCACCTTGGCTTCCCTGGGCGTCAGGTTGGCCAGCACCTCGCGGGTGGCCTCGCGCAGGCCTTCCGCCGTGGCGGCTTCCACCGGGGAAATCATGGTGGTGTCTTCAATGAAGTCGCCCAGATGGGAGTCTTCATCATCGCCGATCGGAGTTTCCATCGAGATGGGTTCCTTGGCGATCTTCAACACCTTGCGCACCTTGTCTTCCGGCATGTCCAGCCGTTCGCCCAGCTCTTCCGGCGACGGCTCGCGGCCCATTTCCTGCAACATCTGGCGGGACACGCGATTGATCTTGTTGATCGTCTCGATCATGTGCACCGGGATGCGGATGGTGCGCGCCTGGTCGGCGATGGAGCGGGTAATGGCCTGACGGATCCACCAGGTGGCGTAGGTCGAGAACTTGTAGCCGCGACGGTATTCGAACTTGTCCACCGCCTTCATCAGGCCGATGTTGCCTTCCTGGATCAGGTCGAGGAACTGCAGGCCGCGGTTGGTGTACTTCTTGGCGATGGAGATCACCAGACGCAGGTTGGCCTC
>DASUIM010000160.1:0-5101 GCA_036279775.1 Fluviicoccus sp.
ATCCACCAGGACGGCGTGCTCAAGCATCGCGAAACCTACGAAATCATGCGCGCCGAAGATGTGGGCTGGAACGCCAACCGCATGGTGCTGGGCAAGCACTCCGGCCGCGCCGCCTTCCGCGCCCGCCTGGAGCAATTGGGCATTGACGCCGGCTCCGACAATTCGCTGAATCAATTGTTCATGCGATTCAAGGAGTTGGCGGACAAAAAGCATGAAATCTTTGATGAAGATATTCATGCGCTGGTCAGCGACACTCAGACCGAGGTGGCCGAAACCTACAAGCTGGGCAGCCTGGAAGTAACCTCCAAGTCCGGCACCAAGCCGGAAGCCAAGCTGACCATCGTCGTCAATGGCGACAGCAAGCCGGTGACTGCGGTCGGCTCCGGGCCCGTAGACGCCACCTTCCGCGCCATTGAGGCCATCGCCCATTCCGGCACCACCCTGGAGCTATATTCGGTGAATGCCATCACCAGCGGCACCGACTCGCAAGGAGAAGTGACCGTGCGCCTGAACCAGGCAGGGCGCATCATCAACGGCCACGGTGCGGATACCGATATCGTCATTGCCAGCGCCAAGGCGTACCTGAATGCACTGAACCTGATGGTGGCGAACGTCGAGCGCGCCCATCCGCAAGAAGGCGAGAATATCTGATGCTGGGCATGGGGGATGAAGGGCGTCGTCAGGCTTACCTGTCGGCGCTGGGCATCCCCGTGTGGACGGCTCGCCGCGCGCTGCCGCATGCCGCCCCCGCGGAGTCACTGGAGTTTGTGCCGTGGCTGAGTGAGGAAGATGAATTTACCGAGGAAGAACAGTCAGTTGTGATGGATTCTTCGGCAACAGCTCAACCGGAATCCGAAGAATTCTCGTCCGAGCCGGAGGATGCGGGTTACGGCATGGCCACTGACGGCCCTCCGGACGACGGACCACCGCTGGATGCGTATCTTGACGACCCGGATATCCGCGCCGCCGCTGCGCTGGGCGCGCAAAGCGGCAAGGCGCTTACCCGTCAGTTGCTGGATAAACCGGTCCCATCCGCGCCAGCCAGCGTTCCCGCGCGAACAGTCAGCCCGGAATCCGAATCCGACCTGCAACCGGTGCGTTTCCAGTTCGCCTTGTTCCCCTGCGGCCGCTACAGTCTGGTCGTGCCGCGCTTCCAGCTGCTCAGTCCCAGCGAGGATAAATTGCTGGGCAACATCCTGACCGCCATGACCGGTCAGCGGCCGCCACCCCTGCAGTTTGCCTGGCCGATGGTGAACAATCATGCCATTCCCCAGCACCGCCGCGCCGCCTGCGAGGCGTTGTCGGGCTTCCTGCTGCGCCATGATAAGAAGCTGAAGGGTTTTATCATGCTGGGTGAGCATGAACATGATTTGGCGGCTATTTTCGGACAGAGCTCGTCCTTGCAGACGATCCTGCAGCCGGGATTGGGCATGCTGTTGCAACAACCGATGCGCAAGAGGGATCTATGGCTGGCGCTGCAAGCCTGAGCTTACGGGCAATGACCCTGTCCGACCTGCCGGAGGTGCTGGCCATTGAACGGCAGGTGCAGTTCGCGCCGTGGTCGGAAAAACTGTTTGGCGACGGCCTGGAGCGCGGGCATGACTGCCGGGTTGCTGTCGATGTGGAAGGCCGGGTGGTCGGCTTCAGCGTCGTGCAATCCATTCTGGACGAGGCGCATTTGCTGAATATCGCGGTCGATCCTGCGCGGCAGGGGCAGGGGATCGGTCGGCAATTGCTGGCGGTGGTAACGGAGTCCGCTGCGGCCAGACAGGCGTCGATGATCTTTCTGGAGGTGCGCTCCGGCAACCTCCGCGCCATCGACCTTTACAATCGCGCCGGTTTCAATGAAATCGGCCTGCGCAAGAATTACTACCCCGCGCCCGGCGGCGGCAAGGAACATGCCGTGATGATGGCGCTGGTGCCCTAGGCGGTTTGGGGTTCCGGCGGTATTCCTTTATAATCCGGGCATTATCCGCGTACCCCGACCCGATTCCGACATGACCGATCCCCAGCAACTCGCGGCCGAAGTAGCCGTTCGCCGCACCTTTGCCATCATTTCCCACCCCGACGCCGGCAAGACCACCATTACCGAGAAGCTTCTGCTGTGGGGCAAGGCCATTCAGGTTGCCGGGACGGTCAAGTCGCGCAAGTCTGACCGTCACGCCACCTCCGACTGGATGGAGATGGAAAAGCAGCGCGGCATCTCCATCACCACCTCGGTGATGCAGTTCCCGTATCGCGAGCACATCATCAACCTGCTCGATACGCCCGGTCACGAGGACTTCTCCGAAGACACCTATCGCACGCTGACTGCCGTTGACTCGGCTCTGATGGTCATTGACGGCGCCAAGGGTGTGGAAGACCGCACCATCAAGCTGATGGACGTGTGCCGCATGCGCGACACCCCGATCATCACCTTCATCAACAAGCTGGATCGGGAAAACCGCGAGCCCATCGAGCTGCTGGATGAAATCGAGACGGTGCTGAAAATCCGCTGCACGCCGATTACCTGGCCGATCGGCATGGGCCGTGACTTCAAGGGTGTCTACAACCTGTTGCAAGACCGCATCTACCTGTATCAGCCCGGTCATGGCAGCGAGATTGTCGAAGAGAAGACGATCCAGGGGCTGGACAATCCTGAACTGGATGCGGTGATCGGTGATCAGATCGACGCCCTGCGTGAGTCGCTGGAACTGGTGCAGGGCGCCAGCCATCCCTTTGATCTGGAGGACTTCCTGGCGGGCAGGCTGACGCCGGTATTCTTCGGCACGGCGCTGGGTAACTTCGGTGTCGACCATATCCTCAACGGATTCGTGGACTGGGCACCGCGCCCCAAGCCGCACAAGGCGGCCGAGCGTGAGGTCGAGGCCGCTGAAACCGGCTTCAGCGGCTTTGTCTTCAAGATCCAGGCGAACATGGACCCGAAGCACCGCGACCGTATCGCTTTCCTGCGCGTCTGTTCGGGCAAGTACGAAAAGGGTCTGAAAATGCAGCACGTGCGCGTGGGCAAGGAAGTCCGTATCGCCGATGCGCTGACCTTCCTCGCCGGTGAGCGCGCACATCTGGAAGAGGCTTGGCCCGGTGACATTATCGGCCTGCACAACCACGGCACCATCCAGATCGGCGACACCTTCAGCGAAGGCGAGGTGCTCGGCTTCACCGGCATCCCGCACTTCGCTCCGGAACTGTTCCGTCGCGTGCGTCTGAAGGACCCGCTCAAATCCAAGCAACTGCGCCAGGGCCTGCAGGAGCTGGCCGAGGAAGGCGCCACCCAGGTGTTCTTCCCCGAGCGCAACAACGACATCATCCTCGGCGCGGTCGGCGTGCTGCAGTTCGACGTGGTCGCCAGCCGCCTCAAGGAGGAATACAAGGTCGAGTGCGCCTACGAGGCGATCAACGTCTGGTCGGCGCGCTGGATCGAGTGCAGCGACGAGAAGAAGCTCAAGGAGTTCAAGGACAAGGCCTACGAGAACCTCGCGGTCGACGGCGGCGGCCACCTGACCTACCTGGCGCCGACCCGCGTCAACCTCAGTCTGATGGAAGAGCGCTGGCCGGACGTGAAGTTCCGCGCCACCCGCGAGCACCACTGACGGCGACGGCAGGCGGGGGGCCACTGGAGCCCCTCGCCCACCGTGAACGACTCCAGCCCTCCCCCGTCCGCTCTCGGCGCATCCGCCGCCGCGGCCTGCACAGCGGCGCTGCGCCGCTTCCCCCTCCCTCTCCCGAATCGGCCATTGGCGCCACCTGAGAACGCCTTCACAGTGTGTCCTCCACTGTCAGCGTTCCTTAAGAATCGCTCGTCTATAGTGAATTGGCATATCGCCAATTCCTGAGAGTGAGGCGCGGCCATGGAACCCTATCTGCCCTTCTCCCGTCCGAGCATCGGCGAGGAGGAAATCGAAGCAGCCGCCGAGGTTCTGCGCTCGGGCTGGATCACCACCGGTCCGAAGAATCAGGAGCTGGAACAACGCTTCTGCGACTACCTCGGCTGCCGCCATGCCGTGGCCCTGGCCTCGGCCACCGGCGGCATGCACGTCGCCCTGCTGGCGCTGGGCATCGGCCCCGGCGACGAGGTGATCACCCCAGCGCAGACCTGGGTGTCCACCGTCAACCTGATCTGCCTGCTCGGCGCCACCCCGGTGTTCGTCGACGTCGACCGCGACACCCTGATGAGCGACGCCGCACGCATCGCGGCCGCCATCACGCCGCGCACCCGCGCGATCATCCCCGTGCACTATGCCGGCTCGGCCTTCGACCTCGATCCGCTCTACGCCCTCGCCGCCCGCCACGGCATCCCGGTGATCGAGGATGCTGCTCATGCCGCCGGCACCGGCTATCGCGACCGCCTGATCGGCGCGCAGGGGACGGCGATTTTCTCCTTCCACGCGATCAAGAACATGACCTGTGCCGAGGGTGGCATGCTGGTCACCGACGACGACGCCCTCGCCGAGCGGGTGCGCCGGCTGAAGTTCCACGGCCTCGGAGCCGACGCCTTCGACCGCGCCAGCCAGGGCCGCAAGCCGCAGGCCCAGGTGATCGAGCCCGGCTTCAAGTACAACCTCACCGACATTAACGCAGCCATCGCCCTGGTCCAGCTCAAGCGCCTGGACGCCCTCAATGCCCGCCGTGCCGAACTGGCCGAGCGATACCTGAAGCGCCTGGCGCACCTGCCGGTTGAGCCGCTGGGCTTGCCCGCCCACCCGCAGCGGCACGCCTGGCACCTGTTTATCCTGCGCATCGACCCCGAGCGCTGCGGACTGGACCGCGATGCCTTCATGCAGGGCCTGCAGGCGCGCAACATCGGCAGCGGCATCCACTTCATCGCCTGCCACCTGCACGCCTACTACCGCCAGCGCTTCCCCGCCGTGAGCCTGCCCAACAGCGAGTGGAACTCGACCCGGCTGTGCTCCATCCCGCTGTTCCCGGACATGACCGCGGCCGATCAGGACCGGGTGGTCGACGCCATCGAGGCCCTCGTCGGATGAATGCACCCAAGCCCTACCCGATCGAGCGGGTGTCCATCGTCATCCCGGTGTACAACGAAGAGGCCAGCCTGCCCGAGCTGCTGCGCCGCACCGACGCCGCCTGCCGCCAGCTGCAG
>DASUIM010000161.1:0-6516 GCA_036279775.1 Fluviicoccus sp.
TGGTACACCCGCGCCGCCGAGGCCGGGCAAACCGCCGCCATGCGCAACCTGGCGGCGCTGCTGGACAGCGACAAGCTGGAAAAACCGGATGCCGCTGCCTCGCTGCAATGGCTGGAAAAGGCCTCGCTGGCGGGGGACATGACCGCCCGCGCCGGGTTGGGCTACCGGCTGCTGAACGGCCAGCGGGTGACCGCCGATGTGGCGCGAGGCGGCAGCCTGCTCAAGGAAGCGGCAGCGGCCGGGGATGTGCAGGGCGCGTACCTGCTGGGCCGCGCCTATGCGCTGGGCGAGGGGCTGCCGAAGCAGCCGGAGCAGGCTCGTCCGCTGCTGGCCAAGGCGGCGGCGGAAGGGCACGAGGCGGCCAAGGCCCTGCTGAAGGATCTCTGATTTTTCGGGGCCGTTTATTTCCGCACACCTGTCCTTTTTGGGGTTGTGAGGCTTCATCCCGGCGGAGGATAATGAAAACCTGTCCCCGTTTCCGGTCCCGATGAGGCCTTTTCCATGCGCAGACTCCTTCCCCGTTTCGACTTGCAGGCCCGGCTGGACCAAGCGCAAAGCTATGCCGAATGGCTGGCCGCCGCCGAGGCGCTGGACGAGGCCGAGGGCTTGCTGGAGTGGCGGCAAAGCGACGGCTCGGCCTTCTTTCATGAACGGCTGATCCGTGACCATATCCGCCGCATGCAGGCGCTGCGCCAGACCGGCGATCTGGAGTCGCTGGCGGCGTTGCTGCAGGAGAGCGTCTACCGTCATCTGGGCGAGCTGAACAATCCCGAGCTGTATCTTTACGCCCGTTCCGGCACCAAGCAGGTGGTTACCGACTATCTGGACGAAGTGGAATGCGTGATGCGCACGCTATGCGACCAGACCATTCCCGGCATGAGCGAGGCGCGCAAGCTGGCGCTGTTCGAACAGGCGGCGCTGATCTACGGCCGTCCGGCGCTGATGCTGAGCGGCGGCGCGGCCTTCGGTATTTACCATCTGGGCGTGGTCAAGGCGCTGTGGGAACAACGCCTGCTGCCGCAGACGCTGGCCGGGTCCAGCATGGGGGCCATTGTCGCAGCGGCAGTCTGCAACCGTTCCGACCCCGAGCTGGATGACCTGTTCGCCGAATCGCAGGACCGCATCCACCGCATCGCGCTGCGCTGGCGCACGCCGGTGGGATTGTGGAAGCACCGCACCGCCATGGATGAAGCGCAGGTCTTCGAGCACATTGTCGCCAATGCGGGCAGCGCCACCTTCCTGGAGGCGTACAAGCGCAGCGGCCGCATTTTGAATATATCGGTATCACCGACGCGCACCCGGCAGAAGCCGCGTGTCCTCAATTATCTGACCTCGCCGGATGTGCTGGTGGAATATGCGGCGCAGGCCTCTTGCGCGGTGCCGGGCCTGTTCCCGCCCGTAGCCTTGCAGGCGCGACGGGCGGACGGGCGGCAAGTGCCCTACATGAGCACCGAGACCTGGATCGACGGCACCGTGCACGGCGACCTGCCGCGCGAACGGCTGGCTCGCCTGCACAACGTCAATCAGACCATTGTCAGTCAGGCCAATCCGCACGTGATTCCCTTCATTACCCATCGCCGCCAGCGCGGTGTGCAGGCGTTTGGCAAGCGGGTGGTATCCTCGTTCATCCATACCGGCACCGCTGAACTGCTGGATATCGGCAAGCACCTGTTCGAGAAAACGCCGCTGAACCCGGTGCTGGCGCAGGCGCATGCCGTGGCGGCGCAAACCTATCTGGGCGATATCAATATCCAGTACCCGTTCCGGCCGTCCGCTTACCTGAAAGTGATTTCCAACCCGACGCCGCAAGGGCTGGCGGATTACATCCGCGCCGGGGAGAAGGCGACCTGGCCGCAGATGGCGATGATCCGCGACCTGACCCGCATCAGCCGGGTGTTTCCCGAGTGTATCGCCGTCATCCGCGAACGGATGAAACCGCAGGTGGTGGAGGCGCGGCTTTATTGAGCCGGTCACCATTTACCGATGGCAATCAGCAGGCGGTTATGCAAGCCTTGCCCATCCGATTTTCCCAAGCAGGAGCGAAGCCGATGAGTGAAGAATCCGGACAACATCGCCGTCGTCGCCGAAGCCGTCACAGCCGCCGCCGTGATCTGATCAAGCGCGTGCTGGCGTTGACTTGCGGCTTGTTGCTGATGGTTGCGGCGGGGGTCTTCCTCAAGACCCAGATTGGGTCGGTGCCGCAGATTGCGGGGGTCTGGAAAGGAGCGGCCGATGGGCGGACCTATGAAATCGACCAGCAGCAGGGGCACTACCTGCTGGTAATTGACGGCAAGCGTTTGGCCGTACGGCAGGAAGAGGTGGATCGGCGCCGGGGCGAAGTCCGGATCAGAGTGCAAACGGATTCGGGACTGGTGGCGGATTGGGGCCTGAAACCGATGCAGACCGCCGACGCGGCGGCGGCCATTCACCTGGACAAGGACGGTCTGGCCTCGGAAGCCCTGGCTTTCCAGCGAGCGCTGACACCGGCGGAGCGGCAGCAACTGCAGCAACTGGCTCCCGACACCACCATCCGCTGGTCGCCTTCCTTTGCCTGTTCCCAGGCGTCGACGGTTGTGCAGCGCATGCTGTGCACCGACCCGGCGCTGGCCGCCAGCGATGTCAGGTTGGCGGCCTTGGCCAAGACGGCGGGGAAGGAGGGCCAGGAGGCCGGAATACGCTGGGAAAAGGCCATTCGTGATGCCTGCCTGGATCTGGGCTGCCTGCGCGATGCCTATTCCGCCCGCATGGTCGCCCTGAATATCAAGCGGGAGGCCGCGGATGCGGCGCGAATCGAGCGGACGCTGGACCTTTCCAACCAGTTGAGCGGCTTGTCGATGGGGGCCACAGGCGGCGCGCCCGCCACGGCCCCGGTGCCGGATGACAGCCTCTCGGACGCGGAGGATGATTCGGCGGAGTAGGCGGATAACGGTCGCCGGCGATCCTTGCCGGTCTTTCGGCGGCCCCAAATGACAAGATTTTGACCCGACTTGGACTATCGTGCTTGATTTCGCGGCCGGTAAGATGTTTCTATCGGAAAACGATACCTAGGCGTTCTACGCCGGAACACTGACCCAACCCGCGGGAGTTTTCATGTCCAGCCAGCATCTTGATGTCATCATTGTCGGCGCCGGCCTGTCCGGTATCGGCGCGGCCTTCCACCTGCAACGTGATTGCCCGAAAAAGACCTACGCCATTCTGGAAAGCCGCCAGGCCATGGGCGGCACCTGGGATCTGTTCCGCTATCCCGGCATCCGTTCCGACAGCGACATGTACACCCTGGGCTACAGCTTCAAGCCCTGGACCAACCCCAAGGCCATCGCCGACGGCCCGTCCATCCGCAGCTACATCCAGGAAACCGCCCGCGAGAACGGCATCGACCGTCATATCCGCTATGGCAAGAAAATCATCAGCGCCGCCTGGTCCACGCCGGACGCCACCTGGACGCTGAACATCCAGAACACCGCCACCGGCGAAACAGAGCAACTGACCTGCAACTACCTGTGGATGTGCACCGGCTACTACAAGTACGACAAGGGCTACACTCCGGACTTTCCCGGCCGTGACAGCTTCAAGGGTCAGATCATCCATCCCCAGCACTGGCCGGAAAACCTGGACTATACCGGCAAGAAGGTGGTGATCATCGGCAGCGGCGCGACCGCCGTGACACTGCTGCCCGCCATGACCGACAAGGCCGCGCATGTCACCATGCTGCAGCGCTCGCCGACCTACATTGTCACCATTCCGGAAAAAGACCCGATCGCCACCGGCCTGCGCCGTTTCCTGCCGGAGAAGGCGGTTTACCGCATCACCCGCGCCAAGAACGTGTCGCTGACGCTGGGCTTCTTCAACCTGGCGAAGAAGAAGCCGAAGCCGGTACGCCGCCTGCTGTTGTCGCTGACCCGTCGCCAGCTGGCCGGGAAGGTGGACATGAAGCACTTCACCCCCAGCTACAACCCGTGGGACGAGCGCCTGTGCGCGGTGCCCGACGGCGACCTGTTCAAGGTACTGCGTCAGGGCAAGGGTTCGGTGGTTACCGACCACATTGATACCTTCACCGAGAAGGGCATCAAGCTGAAGTCGGGTCAGGAGCTGGAGGCGGATATCATCATCACCGCCACCGGCCTGGACCTGCAGATCATGGGCGGCGCGACCTTCAGTGTGGACGGCAAGCCGGTCAACCTGACCGAGCGCATGAACTACAAGGGCATCCTGTTCGAGGGCATGCCGAATCTGGCGATGGTGTTCGGTTATACCAACGCCTCGTGGACGCTGAAGGCGGACATCAGCAGCGAGTATGTGTGCCGCGTGCTGAACCAGATGGACAAGCGCGGCCTGCGCCAGAGCATGCCGGTGAACAAGGATCCGTCGGTGCAGAAGGAAGCCTTTGTCGAGATGCATTCCGGCTACATCCAGCGCGCGCTGGCGCATTTGCCGAAGCAGGGCAACAAGGCGCCCTGGAAGGTCTATATGAACTACGTGCTGGATCTGGGTACGCTGCGTTACAAGCCGATCGACGACGGGGTGATGGAGTTTTCCAACCCGGCGGGGAAGAAGGCGAAACAGGCGGCTTGATCGGGCTTTTTGAACAAAGCAGGGAACTTTCCCGCACTCGAAGCAGGTGGTATCCGGGGGGGCGCTGGCAGCGCCCCTTTTTTCATGTCCTGACCGTAGACCTAGGCTTCCCTCCCAACCCTCGCCCGGTAGATGCCATAAAGCAGTACTCCTCCCAGAATGGCGAGTCCGCCAAAGACAAACGAAGCCAGGATGGGTGCCAGAACGGAGGTAACGCCGCCGCCCTCAGGAAAGTTGCGGCCGGGTTCATCCGGGGCATAACGGATCACGATTTTGGTGCCAGGATGCAGATTGGACCAGACAGTCCTTGGCACGATTCGCTCGGCGTTGACCGGCTGTCCGGTCGGCAGCCGGAATTGATAGGCCACAGAATAGTCGGTGTCTCCGTCTGCCGAGCGCACAACGTCCTTGTTCAGGATGACCGCGTCAGCGCGCGAGCCCTGACTTTCGATCCGGGAGTCTGTGAGATAGGCGGCCCAAGTCGCCGCGACAACCACGGGGCCCAGGATCAGAAGGGCGGCACAGATGACAACGGCGATTCGGCTGATCTGAGGGCTGGGCATAGGAGGCTGGCACAGGATTCGGAGCCTGGATTTTGGGAGTATAGTGGCTTTACAGGCGGTGAAGTCCCTGTTATCCCAGCGCTTGCCGCCAATGTTCAATCAATGCCCGGTGATCCACTTCATCCGGATGAAACCCCGCCTTATAAAATGCCAGATAATGCGGCAACGTACTCACCACCAAATCCAGCAGATATGCCGTATCGCGCACATTCAACAGCAGCTTGCGGGCACTGCCCAGGCTGGCCTTGCGGTCTTGCCAGAACAGGTTGCCGGTCATGGTCGCCACGCCCATCACAAAACCCAGCGACACCGTGCGCATGCTGCGCCGCCGCTGCGCCAGACTCTCCTTGCCGTTGCCGAACACCGCCTGATAGACATTGAACGCCACCGCCTTGTGCTCCAGTTCCTCCAGCGCATGCCACAACCACAACTGGCGAAGGTTGTCGTCAAAACCGTCGAACAGGTGCGGACGGCTGAGCAGGTGCGCGGCAATCAGCGCCGTAAAATGTTCATAGGCTACCGTCGCCGCCAGCTGGCGACGCGGTGAGCGGGTACGCAGCGTGGCCATGCCCGCCTGCATTTGCGGTTCGAAATCCTGCAGGCGGTAATCGTCCGCCTGGATACCGGCGTTGAAGCGGGCGTGTGCCTGCGAGTGCATCGCCTCCTGCCCGATGAACGCCGAAATATCCTGCTGCAACTGCGGATCGGTCACGCGGTCACGCACGTTGCGCACGCTATGCACGAAGAACTGCTCGCCGTCCGGGAAGGTCATCGACAAGGCGGTCAGCAAGTGCGACATCAGCGGCGACTGCCCGGCGAAGTAATGACGGTTCAGCGGTTGTGCCGCATCGAAACGGCTACGGCGGACGGTGATGGCGCTCATGCCGGTCGGCTCCGTTCAGACTTCATGCACGAACAGTTCGCGCTCGAAACGCACCTGCGGCCAGAACACGCCGTCCTCGGCACGTTCACCGGCGGCCACAACCATGATCGGGAAAGCGCCGTCCGGCAGGTTCAGCAGCTTGCTGACGCGGGCCTCGTCATAGCCCTCCATCATGCAGGTGTCATAGCCGTGGGCGCGGAAGGCCAACACCAGGTTCTCGCAGGCCAGCGCGGCGCTCTTGGCGGCCCACAGCTTGACCTCGTCCTCGGTGAAGGGGCCGCGCGGCAGCGGCGTGAAGAGGCCGCCCACCGAAATGGCCGCCTTCTTCACCCGGGCGAAACTGTTCAGCGGACCGGGCATGTAGTTGTAGGGAATCATCTGGTAGTAACGCTTCACCAGCGGCGGCACTTCCGGCATCGGCCAGTCGCGCATCATTTTCTTCGAGAACTCGTTGACGCGGTCAGTACGCGCCACGCAGACAATCAGTTCCGCCGCGCT
>DASUIM010000162.1:0-6475 GCA_036279775.1 Fluviicoccus sp.
GCCTGCTTTTCAGCCTTCGGGTCCCATCCGGCTGCAATCGCTCCATGAAACTTCTTCAGCAACTCCTTGGCCTCCGACAAGGTAATTTTCCCGTACTGGCCCAAGCAATGACGCTGGGATTTTTGATTCTTGTCGTAGTAACGCACGTAGAACGACTTCGATCCGGATGGCTCTACACGCAAGGTCAAGCCACGCTGATTCTGGTCAGCAATCTCATAGGCCTTCGGACCCGGTTTGTACGCTTTAACAGACCTTTCGGTCAGACTATCTTTCATGACACATACCTCTGCTTGCCGTTTTGACGGCAGGAAATATCTGTCATTCGGGGAAGGAAGCTGGAGCAATCCGGCCTATCAACTTTTTGGCCAAATTACTTGACAGCAAGCACAGCGTCAGTGCCTTTCACGCAAGCATATTGCAAGCATAAATAGCAGACTCTCAGAGACACCCTGACGCACCAACAGACACGAAGACACAAGCATATGCCTTTGATCTATAAGTACTTATCAGGGTCAGTAGGTGTATGGTGGATCACCGTGGCGTAGGGCTTCAGTTGCCCCTCATCCACAATTCACGGCTTTTCAGCGGTTTGTCTCCCAGATGCTCGCCGATTGCCAGCCTCATGATCTGGCGCGCCGCACGGCGAACCTCGGGCAAGCCATATTCAGCTGCGGCTATCGACTTCAGGATAGCCGCCGGCCAGCCGGCTGCCGAGGGGACAAACCCTATTCCGGGCTGAAAACGATAATTCAGGGTATCGGACAAAGGCTGCCCGGCTTCATCCACTTGAAAGGAAATACCATAACCCATGGCGCACAACAGTTTTTTCTCGAATTCCCGCAATCCCGGCTCAAGCCTGTCGCGTGATCCCAGATCCGTCAACAACCCGGTATAGGCGGCAAAGAGTTCGGGAAAGGATTCGTCAGGCGGCAGCAGTCGCACCAGCAATTCATTAAGGTAGAAGCCCGCGAAAAGCGCCTCGCCCGCCAGGAATAGCGGCATTCCGGCTTGATCGCACTGCGTCAGTGTTTTCAGCGTCGACCGGCCTCGCCACGAGACCAGACAAGGCTGGAATAGCGGCACCGACGGCTTGCCCACCGCACTGATCCGCCCCTGCTCCAGCGTCCACAGCTCCACCAGACGGCTGCGCTCACGGTATGGCCGCATATGCAGCACAAACGCGTGGCACTGCTCGCCGCCAGGTGTCATATATCGCTGTAACCCAGGCTCTTCAGGGCGCGCTCATCGTCGGACCAGCCGCCCTTGATCTTGACCCACAACGTCAGCATTACCTTGCGCTCGAACAACTTCTCCATATCCAGCCGCGCCTCGCGACCGATCAGTTTCAGACGCTGCCCGTTCTCACCAATCACAATCGCTTTCTGACCGGCGCGCTCCACATAGATATTGGTATCTATCCGCAACAAATTGCCCTCTTCCTTGAAGCTTTCAATCTGTACGGTCAGATCATAGGGAATTTCATCGCCCAATTGACGCATCACCTTTTCGCGGATCAATTCCGCCGCCAGGAAACGTTGAGAACGGTCCGTAATCTGATCTTCCGCATAGAGGGGTGGTGCGAACGGGAGGTATCGGCTGACCAGTTCATGCAAAGCCGGCAGGTTATGCCCTCGCAACGCGGAAACCGGTACAACTTCGACGAAGCGCAATTTAGCGCTCAACGCCGCGATATGCGGCAGCAGCTTGTCCTTATCCGCAACCGTATCTACCTTGTTGATCAATAAAACGACCGGGGCATCAACCTGCTGCAGCTTTTCCAGCACCAGTTCATCATCCGGAGTCCACTTCAGGCCGTCTACCACAAACAACACCAGGTCAATATCCTTGAGTGCTGATACCGCAGCCTTGTTCATGTAACGGTTAATGGCCCGGGGTTCTTTCTTGTGCATGCCGGGGGTGTCGACATAAACAGCCTGAATCTTGCCTTCGGTCACGATACCCAGGATCTTGTGACGGGTGGTCTGGGGCTTGCGCGAAGTGATGGACAGCTTTTGCCCGAGCAAGTGGTTCAGCAATGTCGACTTACCCACATTCGGACGGCCGACAATCGCGACAAAACCACAGCGGAACTCCGGATCAA
This sequence comes from Fluviicoccus sp., assembly GCA_036279775.1. Classification (GTDB taxonomy): domain Bacteria; phylum Pseudomonadota; class Gammaproteobacteria; order Pseudomonadales; family Moraxellaceae; genus Fluviicoccus. The sequence continues at coordinate 2,102 of DASUIM010000162.1, forward strand.
TCTCACTGGCTCCGCCGCCAAAGAAACTGTCAATAACTTCACTCATGTCTCAATTCCCAGCTGTTTAAGCATAATGACCGCCGCCGCCTGTTCGGCATAACGGCGTGAAACGCCTTCCCCCTCGACCCGGCCGCCGCCATTCACTTCGCAGGAAACCCGGAAATGCTGGTCGTGATCAGCGCCGGTGACTTCCAGAACCTGATAAACGGGGAGTTCGCGGTGATGGGCCTGCAGGTATTCCTGCAATCGGCTTTTGGGATCTTTGGCGGGTGACGCGGCATCCACCTTGGCCAGATGCTCGCCGTACCAACGGTAAAGCTGCTCCCGGCAAATATCCAGATTGCCGGAATCCAGAAAAACCGCGCCCAGAATTGCCTCGAAGGCGTCGGCAAGAATGGAGTCGCGGCGGAAGCCGCCGCTTTTGAGTTCACCTGAACCCAGACGCAAAAAATCCCCCAACTGCAGTTCACGAGCCAGACGGGCCAACATGTCCTGGTTGACCAGGCTGGCCCGGAGCCGTGTCAGGCGGCCTTCCTTTTCGCGGGGGAAATGCCGGAACAGATACTCCGCAACCAGCATCCCCAGAATGGAGTCCCCCAGGAACTCCAGCCGTTCATTATTACGATTACCGCTGACGCTGCGATGTGTCAGCGCCAGTTCCAGCAATTCGGGATTGGCAAAGTGATACCCCAGACTGCGGGTAAGGCGGCTGTAATCCGTCATTACTTGCCGGAATCCGGGGCAGCTTCGTCCTTGATGCCATCCGGATGCTCGGAAGAATAAGTTTTGCGAAAGTGTGTCACGACATCCAGATTGCCAAAAATCTGTTTGCGGTCCTCATAATCAAGCACGACCACAAAGATATTTCCCTCACGACGGATCGTCATGATGTCTTCAACCTTGCGGTCACGGATGTTATTCATATCCATACGGCTGGAAATACCGTTAGTGATACTTTCGATGGTCTTGCCATCCACATCAGACTCCTTGAACATGCCTGAAATCATCTGGTTCAATGTCATGTAATCCATGTACATGGGGCCAATGACAATCCCAAGCTTCAGGATCAGAACGAACAGGCTTATTCCAACCACGACACCCCAATAAGACATACCACGCTGCAGATTACGCATTTTCTTCACCTTACGGTTGATCATTATTTTACCGGGCCATTCCGGCCAAATGTCGGCGCGTGCAACCCGGGATCCTTGTGCACCCATACATAAACCGCCTTCCCGACAATCATGCGATCCGGCACAGTACCCCAATAGCGACTGTCGTTACTGTTATCCCGATTGTCACCCATCATGAAATACTGCCCTTCCGGCACCACCAGATCAACCAGCTTGCGCCGGGATTCGGTGCCCATCTCCTGACGGGTGGCGTGTTTGACGCCCCCCAGATTTTCCTCGAAATATTGCTCCCAGGGGTCAACTTCCGGCTCCTGACGCACCAACTCCCGGGATACAAGCTGATCGTTCACATACAGATCGCCATTCTCCAGGGTGCGGATACGGTCACCCGGCAAACCAACTACGCGCTTGATGAAGTTCATGGTCGGTTTCGGCGGGAAGCGGAAGACCATGACATCACCGCGCTGCGGCTTGCCGACCGGCAGGAATTCGATCCCGGCAACCGGCAGGCGCAGCCCGTAGGCATACTTGTTCACCAGAATATAGTCACCCACTTCCAGTGTTGGCAACATGGAACCGGACGGAATGGTAAAAGGTTCGAGCAGAAACGACCGCAGCACCAGCACCACCGCCAGCACCGGAAAAAAGGAATGGGCATATTCAACCAGTACCGGCTCAGCCCGCAAGGCCTCGGCGAGCGGCCCGCCGGACGAAGCCAGCTCGGCGGCATACCGCTGGCGACGCCGGCGGGTCAGCAGCAGATCCAATGCCCAGCCAATGCCGCAAAGCAGGGTGGCGATCACCAGCACCAACGAAAAATCCAGGTCCAGACGCCCCAGCATGGCCAGTCCGAGCAATCCCATCAGGCTAAGGCCGCTGCCCCAACGCATCTGTTCGACATAGACCGGGTGGCTCTTCAATGCAATCGCCAGTCCGGATTGATCCAGCCGGCCCGACCGGTAATCCGCGATCAGGGCGGCCTGCCGGCGCGGCAATAGCCAGAAGGTTTCCACCGTCCATGCCAGCAGGCTGATCGCCAGCACCGCTATCAAGAGACCAAACAAGTCCTGCATTGTCATTGCCATTTTCCGTCAGGGTTAGTAGTTACCGGTCAACCTTCAGCACCGCCAGGAAAGCTTCCTGCGGAATCTCGACACTGCCCACTTGCTTCATGCGCTTCTTGCCTTCCTTTTGCTTGGCCAACAGCTTTTTCTTACGGGAAACGTCGCCGCCATAGCACTTGGCCAGCACGTCCTTGCGCATGGCCTTGACGGTGGAACGGGCAATGATCTGGCTGCCGATGGCGGCCTGAATGGCGACATCGAACATCTGCCGGGGAATCAGCTCCTTCATTTTCTCCACCAGCGCCAAGCCGCGATGACGGGCATCATTGAAGTGGCAGATCATGGCCAGGGCATCCACCTTCTCGCCATTGATCAGCACATCCACCTTCACCAGCTTCGAGGCCTCGAAACGCACGAAGTTGTAGTCCAGCGAAGCGAACCCGCGCGAGGTGGATTTCAGACGGTCAAAAAAGTCCATGACCACTTCCGCCAGCGGCACTTCATAGGTCAGCGATACTTGATTACCCAGGAATTTCATGTCTTTCTGCACGCCACGGCGGTCTTCGCACAACTTGATGACGTTGCCCAGATACTCCTGCGGCACCAGGATATGGCATTCGGCGATCGGCTCGCGCAGTTCGTCGACCGTGCCGCCCTCGGGCATTTTCGAGGGATTGTCGATATACAACAGGTCGCCGTTCCGGCTGACGGCCTCATAGACCACAGTCGGAGCCGAGGTAATCAGGTCGAGGTTGTACTCACGCTCCAGACGCTCCTGCACGATTTCCATGTGCAGCATGCCCAGGAAGCCGCAACGGAAGCCGAAGCCGAGGGCGTCGGAAGATTCCGGCTCGAAGAACAGGGCGGAATCGTTCAGCTTCAGTTTTTGCAGGGCTTCGCGGAAAGCCTCAAAGTCGCTGGAGTCGATCGGAAACAGGCCTGCATACACCTGCGGCTTGACCTGCTTGAAGCCGGGCAGCATTTCCACATCGGGGGTGGCGGCCAGCGTCAGCGTATCGCCGACGGGGGCGCCGAAAATGTCCTTGATGCCGGCGATGATGAAGCCGACTTCACCGGCTTCCAGATGCCCGGTTTCGGTATGCTTCGGCGTGAAGACGCCGACGCTGGACACCGGATGGCTCTGGCCGGTGCTCTTCACCAGCACCTTGTCGCCCTTCTTGATGCGGCCGTGCTTGACGCGCACCAACGACACCACGCCCAGGTAGTTGTCAAACCAGGAGTCGATGATCAGGGCCTGCAGCGGCGCTTCGCGCTCACCGACCGGCGCGGGGATGCGGGCAATCAGATCTTCCAGCAGATCATTGACGCCCAGGCCGGTCTTGGCGCTGACGCGACAGGCGGACTCGGCCTCGATACCGATAATTTCCTCGATTTCCTTGATCACCATTTCCGGCTCGGCCTGCGGCAGGTCGATCTTATTCAGCACCGGCAGCACTTCCAGCCCCTGCTCGATGGCGGTGTAGCAGTTGGCGACCGATTGCGCTTCAACGCCCTGCGCGGCGTCCACCACCAGCAGCGCGCCTTCGCAGGCGGCCAGCGAGCGGCTGACTTCGTAGTGGAAGTCAACGTGACCCGGGGTATCAATGAAGTTCAGCTGATACTTGATGCCGTCTTTCGCGATGTAATACAGCGTCACCGAGTGCGCCTTGATGGTGATGCCGCGCTCGCGCTCCAGGTCCATGGAGTCCAGCACCTGTTCCTGCATTTCACGGTCAGCCAGGCCGCCGCAAATCTGGATGAAACGGTCGGCCAGCGTGGATTTGCCATGGTCGATATGGGCAATGATGGAGAAGTTGCGGATGTGCGAAATGTCAGACACAGCTTGTCCCGGATAACGAGAAAAAAGATGCGGCATTCTACCCGAAGCCGACGCAATCACCAAAGAATAACGGGGAATGGCGGCCGTTCTGTACCGTCATCAAGGCGTTCCTGTTATGGCGATGTATCACCGCGGGATGGCCTGCCACGGGATATCCTCTATAATCGGCGCTTTCGATTTGCCGGTCCTGCCCATGAGCGCTCCAACCCTGCCTTACCAGTCCGTCCTGTTTGATCTTGACGGCACGCTGGTCGACACCGCCCCGGACTTCATCCGCGTCCTGAACCGCCTGCGCGAAAGCTACGACCGCCCCGCCCTGCCGCACGACGTCATTCGC
>DASUIM010000163.1:0-3248 GCA_036279775.1 Fluviicoccus sp.
TCAACTCGGTGTTCAAGGACCACGAGGTGCCGCAGCGCTATCTGGAGCGCATGGGCCTGGAGGAAACGCACAGCCTGAAGGAGCGGGTGATGCGGCGGCTGTTCATGGGTAATTTCTGATCCGCGCCGGTCACGGCGCAGCAAGCAAAAGGGCGGCCATGGGGCCGCCCTTTTGCTTAAGACCGGAACTCAGATCTTTTCAAACACGAATTTCTCGACGGCGGTAACGGCATCGTCACCGGTGCAGGGCGTGCCGTCCAGCCCGGCGTCGAAGTACTGGCGCTCGTTGAGCAGGCCGTCGACAAAAGCGTCGCGCACCGCCTCGACCGGGTTGCCCATCAGGTCGCGGCGGCACTTCACCAGATCGGCCGGACCGTACTCATAGTCGGTGTATTCCTGCCGCACATGACTGGCCTGGGTGCCGCCCCAGGGCGGGGTCGGGGCACCGGCATAGGTATACGAGCTGATACGGGTCGGACGGTTGGAGGTGTCAAAATCGTAACGCTTGTAATAGGTCTGGCGGACCAGATAGCGCACCGCGCCGCCGCTGGCGGAATAATAGTAGTGCGCCGTCGTGGATGTGCCGGAACCGGCGATGCCGGGAGCGGACACCGCCACCGAGGCGTCACCGGCGGTTCCCGGCTGCTGCCAGTTCACGCCCAGCAACTGCACGTCATCGGCGCTCTGCCACTTGGCGTCGGGGCCGGCGTCCTTGAAGACCTTCATCAGCAGCGCGCCCTGGCCGTTGTAATTGACGGCGCAGCTGCGGGCCAGATCGGTGCGGTCCAGCCCGGTCATCGAGGCGCCGTAATTGTTATAGACATAATCCAGACCATTGGCGATCTCGGACTCCAGATCCAGCGGCGCGGTGGCGGCCTTGCCGCTGTAGGCGCAGGCGACATAATACGCCGTCGTGTCGTCGGCGGTGTTCCAGGCGGCGTCCGCGCCCTTGCCGTTGTAATACACCATCTTGTCCGGCGTGCTCTTGTCCAGATAGGAGAACAGCTGCCGCCACAATTGGGTCTGCACCCCGGACGAATTGACCGAATAATGACGGATTTCCTGCAGGCGGACATGGGTATATTCCACCTCGGGAACATCACTGCCGCCGCACCCGGCCAGCGCCGCCAGCGCGCCCGTCAGCAGGATACGCCCCGCCGTCTTCACTGAACCCTGCATCTGTGCCTCTCCTTACCCGGTGAAAAGCGCGATTATGCGGCGCGAAACCGCCAACCGGAAGCATCGCGGCCACCGGAAGCGCGCGCGATTGCAGGACTCATACAGAAAACAGCCTAGTACATGTAGGTGGCGGTGCCGACGGCGATCAGCTCCTTGTCCTCGTTTTCCAGCTCCATGCGCGTCACGCACACCTTCTTGCCCACGCGCAGCACCGACGACGACACCGTGAACATCTGGCCGCGCCCCGGCTTCAGGTAATCGACGCGCATGTCCAGTGTCGCCAGTTTCAGGATGCGCATCATCCGTTCCTCGCGGGAAATGCCCTTCAGCGCCGCATAGACCGCCGACATCGCCATCGCGCCGCCGATGGTGTCCAGCGCCGTGGCGATGACGCCGCCGTGCAGGATCTGGTGCGTCATGTTGCCGATCAGCTGCGGCTTCATCGCGAACTGCGCGCTGACCCGCTCCAGGCTGATGTCGGTGATCTGCAGGCCGATGACCTGGTTGAAGGGAATCATGTTGAAACCCATCTGCATCCGTTCTTTCAGCACGCGCGCCTTGGCCTCGGCTTCGCTTTCGTGGGGGGCGTGGGAGTGTTCGCTCATGACGGCTTCCGTAATGGGGGAGTAAAAATATGATCGACCGTCAGTTGTAACCGATCGGCCGCTGGCTTGCCAGTGGCCGGAACGTCAGGCAGGCCGCCTTGCCCGGCCAAGCGCCGGAGCGGCGGCTGACGATGGTAGAATCGCGTCCATCCCCTGCCCGGAAACCGCCATGACACCTGCCAGTCCCGATACCGTGATCGCCGAAACCCGCGCCTGGGTGCGCCGCGCCGTCATCGGCCTGAACCTGTGCCCTTTCGCCCGCGCCGTCGACGTCAGGGACCGCATGCGCTATATCGTCAGCGACAGCGCCGACCCGGCGGTGATCCTGGACCAGATGCTGGCGGAATTCGGCCTGCTGACGGAAACCCCGGCCGAGGAAATTGAAACGACGCTGCTGATCCTGACTGCCGCCTTCGCGGACTTCCTCGACTTCAACGACTTCCTGGAACAGGCCGAACGGCGTCTGCGCCGCGCCGGGCTGGAGGGCGAATTCCAGATCGCCAGCTTCCATCCCGCCTACCGGTTCGCCGGGACGGAACCGGATGACATCGGCAACGCCACCAACCGCTCGCCGTGGCCGACGCTGCACCTGCTGCGGGAAAGCAGTATTGACCGCGCCGTGGCCTCGATGGACAACCCGGACAGCATTTATGAAGCCAACATCGAGACGATGCAGCGGCTGGGCGTGGAAGGCTGGGCGGCGCTGCGGGAACAGTGCCGGAAGGATGCCGGAGACGGACTGTAGGTCGGGCTTGAGTCCGACAACACGTTCCGATCGAAGGCTGTTTGTCGGGCTGAAGCCCGACCTACAGGCGAGGCGTCACGCCATTGCCAGCACCGCCGCCACCAGCTTCCGGATCCCCGCCCGCGCCTCGCGGATCCGCGCGGGATACATGTAGGCGGGCGTGGTGACGATCTTGCGCTCGCGGTCGACCACGCACTCGTCCACCGCGCATTCGACATGCTTGCCGCCCATGACATTGATCGCCGCCGCCGTACCGGCATCATTGCCAATGGTGTACTGCGTGCCGACGCCGCCAATGGCCGGGGCCATCGCCGGAGCAATGCAGACCAGCCCCACCGGCTTGCCCGCCGCGTTCATGCCCTTGGCAAAGGCCAGCACGTCCGGCTGCACCGTCATGTCGCTGCCCTTCACTGCAAAATTGCACAGGTTCTTCGCCGCCCCGAAACCGCCAGGAATGATCAGCGCGTCAAAATCCGCCACCCGCGCCTCGGTCACCGGCTTGATCTGGCCGCGCGCCAGCCGCGCCGCTTCCACCAGCACGTTGCGGCTTTCCGGCATTTCCTCGCCGGTCAGGTGGTTGACGACGTGCAGCTGCGGCATGTCGGGGGCGAAGCACTGGACGACGGCATCGGCCTCGTCCAGCGCCAGCAGGGTCAGGGTGGCTTCGTAGATTTCGCCCCCGTCCTTGAAACCGCAACCGGACAGGATCACGGCGACTTT
>DASUIM010000164.1:0-3845 GCA_036279775.1 Fluviicoccus sp.
GAGTGAAGGCTGTCCTGCTGGCGGGGCTGCTGGCGTCGACCCTGTCGGCGCAGGCGGCCACGGTGGTGGTTTTCGGCGATAGTATCAGCGCCGCCTATGGTCTGGAGGTCAACAAAGGCTGGGTTGCAAAACTGCAACAGAAGCTGGACCGCGAGCAGCCGGGCAAGCACAAGGTGATCAATGCCAGCGTTAGCGGCGAAACCACGCAGGGCGGTGTATTGCGTCTGCCCAAGGTGCTGGCGCAATACCAGCCCGACGTGCTGGTGCTGGAGCTGGGCGGCAACGACGGCCTGCGCGGCCAGCCGGTTCCGCTGATGGCGAAGAACCTGACGGCGATGATCGGCCAGGCGCGGCAGCAGAAGGCGCGGGTGCTGCTGGTCGGCATGCGCATTCCCCCCAATTACGGCAAGGCCTACACCGAAGCTTTTGCCGCTACCTTCCCCCAAGTCGCCAAGGCGACCAAGACACCCCTGCTGCCTTTCCTGCTGGAAGGCGTCGGCGGCCGTCCGGAACTGATGCAGGACGACGGCATCCATCCCAACGCGCAGGCGCAGGACCGGCTGGCGGACAATGTCTGGCCGTACCTGAAGTCCTTGCTCAAGCCCTGAGGTGACCGGCGGGTTTCGTTTTCAGCTTTCCTCAAACCGTACGGCTTGCTAGATTGATGGTTCCAAAACAGAACTAAGGTTAAGGCGATGTCGTTTGCAACGATGATGGCCGCCGCGAAAGCGTCGGCGCAGGTGGAAATCGAGGCGGGCTGGGGACAGGGACGCGCCAGTTTCGGCGGGCTGGTGGCGGCGGTGCTGCTGGCGCGCTTGTCGGCGGAGGTGCCGTCGGACCGGCGGCTGCGTTCGCTGTCGGTGTCCTTTGTCGGGCCGGTGGCCCCGGGTTCGGCGATGCTGGAAACCACGGTCTTCCGCAGCGGCAAGTCGGTAACACAGGCCGAAGCCCGCCTGTTGCAGAACGGCGAGGTGCAGGCGGTGCTGCTGGCCAGCTACGGCACGCACCGGGAGTCGGTGGTGCGGGTGCCGTCTGCGGTACTGACGGAGATTCCGGTTCCGGCGAACGGCCGCGCCATGCCCTACCTGCCGGGCCGCATGCCGGAATTCCTGCAACAATTCGAGATGGTATGGGCGGAAGGCGGCTTCCCGTTCAGCGGTCAGGATAAACCCGATTTCAGCGGTAGTGTCCGTTTCCGCGACACCTCCGGGCCATTCACGCTGGAGCACTTCGTGGCGCTGGTGGACGCCTGGCCGCCGTCCATATTGCCGATGCTGACCACGCTGGCCCCCGCCAGCACCTTGTGCTGGACGCTGGAGTTGCTGGAAGAGGCGCTGGACCCGGACCCTTCCGCCTGGTGGCACTACCGCGTCCGTACCGATCTGGCCGCCGACGGCTACGGCCACGCCGAGGCGCGCCTGTGGGCGGCCGACGGCCGCCTGGTCGCCGTCAGCCGCCAGACGGTCACGGTGTTTGCCTGATCCTTACTGCAAGGTGGTACCGGCGGGAACAGCGGCCTGGCGGCGTTGTTCCAGCTGCCGTTCCAGCCGGCTGTAGGCCTGCTGCATCTGGCTGTCGCGGGTTTGCTGCTTCTTGGCCTGCAAGGCCTGGTTGAAGGCCTCGTAGGGCATCTTCAGCAGGATGTAGGTCTGGAAGCGGCCGTTGATGGCCACGGTTTCCCGCTTCACTTCCTCGCAGCCCACCACCGACACGTAATCCACCAGCGAGGTGATGACGCTGTCGTACTGGCCGCTGGCGCTGCCGTTGTTGTCCTGCTGGATCATGCGTTCATTCCCGGCCAGTTCCTGTTGCAGGTTCTTGGCCAGCGCATATTCCGCCTGCAACTGCGCCTTCTTCAACGCCAGCGGCAGCTTGTCGCTTTCACCGATGCCCAGCGCGAAGATGCCGGTGCTGTCCGGACGCGGTGTTGCCTGCGCCCAGGCGGGCATGGCATCGATGGCTTTTTCAGCCTGAAGCTGGGCGGTTTCGCGGCGTTTCTGGTCGAGATGGGCTTCCTGCTTCGCCAGCCCTGCGGCGCTGGGGGAGGAACTGCAACCTTGCAGCAGGACGATACTGAAAGCCGAGGCGGCGAAAAGGGGTTTGAGCAGCGTGTTCATGGTGTTATTTCCCGAGTCAGGCATCGGATGATGCTGTCAGGACAAGAGCAAGCGGAATGCCAAAACCGGCTTGGTAAGTAACTTCATGAAAAACAACGATGATTCAGGTCGTCACCCTTTGGCATGAAAATACAACCCGGCATTTTCCGGCAGGGGCTCCTGCAAAAAATGCCGGTCCGTTTCACCCCGGATGCGCCAGCCATTCCCTGAGTTCCTGCTCGAAGCAGGCGGTAAACACCTCCGGATGCGGAATCATGCCCTTGTCGGCGGAAATGCCCATCGTCAGCGTGTCCTGATAACTGAACACGCTCAGGCCGACGCCCATCTTGCCCGACTGCGGCCCGAAGAACACCATGTTGCGGATGGCTTCCCCGGCAAAGAACAGCTGCTCGCGCGGGCCGGGCACGTTGGTCATGGTCGAGGAGGCATTGTCGTTGAAGGCGTCCATCAGCGCGTGTTGCACGCCGCGCGGCAGCGTGCCCATCACCGACAGCGAGAAATAGGCCAGCACGGCTTCCTTGCCGCTCTTGATCGCGTCCATGCCTGCCTTCACCGCGCGCAGACGGCCGACCGGATCGGCCACGCCCACCGGCAGCGGCAGGTAGATGAATCCGACCTGGTTGCCCAGCACGATCGGTCCGTCCAGCGGCCGCACGTTCACCGGCACCAGCACGCGGAAGGTGATGCCGTCCACCGGCTCGTTGTTCTGCTGGAAGTAACGGCGCACCGCGCCGGCGGTGGCGGCCAGCACCACATCGTTGATCTTGCCGCCGTGGGCGTGCGCCAGTTGCTTGATGTCCTGCAAGGGCAATTGGCCGGACCAGGCGGTGCCGCGCCGCCCGGTCAGCGGGTGTTTGAAGCTGGTGCGGCTGTCCGGCAACATCAGCATGCGCGGGAAGGCGACGATCAGTTCCCACAGCAGCTTCAGCGGATGATGCTTCGGGCGGGAGGCGCGCGGGGCCTCGGTGGTGTTCTCGACAGCGGTGGCCGCCTTGTCGGTCAGCGACAGCAGCACCCGTACCAGTGCGATGCCGTCGGCGTTGCAGTGGTGGATGCGCACGATGATTGCCGCGCCGTCCGGGTGGTTCGGCACCACTTCCAGATCCCACAGCGGGTGCTCGAAGTCCAGCTTCTGCCCGGACAGCGTATCCACGCGCTCCTGAAAGGTTTGCAGCGACGGCTCGGGCAACGGACGGAAGTGCAGGTGGCGCTCCAGTTGGAAATCCTCGTCATCCACCCAGTAACGGTGGCCGTTGCGCAGGCGCGGCACTTGCCGGAAGCGGTCGAATTTCAGCAGCCGTTCGGTAATCAGTTGTTCCAGCGCCGCCTTTTCCGGGGCGCGCTCGAAGAACAGGATGCCGACCACGATCATGTGGTTCACTTCCCGCTCCATGCTGTACCAGCAGTTGTCGCCGGCGGTCATGGCATCCGGGGTGTTTTCCGGGCGGAAGGTCAGCCAGGTGCTGGTGATGAACGGCAGGATCAGCGCTCCCAGGCCCCAGCCCGGCACCGAGCGTTTCAGGTGGAAGGCCAGCAATACGGTCGCCATGGTGGCGGTGAGGTGGCAGGCGAGGAAGCCGGGCAGCACGTGGGGCAGATCGAGAAAGAGGCCGAGCAGGCCCAGCAGGTTGGCGGCGCGGATGGCGAACTTGAGGGTGGCCACGATTCCGGTTGTTGTCATTATAAGGTGTCCCTGAGGATGGGCTGTGACTCAGTATATCGGTGGCG
>DASUIM010000165.1:0-24710 GCA_036279775.1 Fluviicoccus sp.
AAGTTTGAACGCGATAAGCCGCACGTAAACGTCGGCACCATTGGTCACGTTGACCACGGCAAGACCACCCTGACGGCTGCCATCACCACCATTTGCGCGAAAGTGTATGGCGGTGAAGCCAAGGCGTACGACCAGATCGACGCTGCTCCCGAAGAACGCGCCCGCGGTATTACCATTAACACCGCCCACGTGGAATACCTGTCTCCGACCCGTCACTACGCGCACGTTGACTGCCCGGGTCACGCTGACTATGTGAAGAACATGATCACCGGCGCCGCCCAGATGGATGGCGCGATCCTGGTTTGCTCCGCTGCTGACGGCCCCATGCCGCAGACCCGCGAACACATCCTCCTGTCCCGTCAGGTTGGTGTGCCGTACATTGTCGTGTTCCTGAACAAGTGCGACATGGTCGATGACGAAGAGCTGCTGGAACTGGTGGAAATGGAAGTTCGCGATCTGCTGAACAAGTACAACTTCCCCGGCGACGACACCCCGATCATTCGTGGTTCGGCTCTGGAAGCCCTGAACGGTTCCGATGGCAAGTTTGGCGTTCCCGCCATCCTGAAGCTGGTTGAGACTCTGGATGCCTACATCCCCGAGCCGACCCGCGCCATTGACCAGCCGTTCCTGCTGCCGATCGAAGACGTGTTCTCGATTTCCGGCCGCGGCACCGTGGTGACCGGTCGCGTCGAGCGCGGCATCATCAAGGTTGGTGAGGAAGTGGAAGTTGTTGGTATCAAGGATACCGTCAAGTCCACCTGTACCGGTGTTGAAATGTTCCGCAAGCTGCTGGACGAAGGCCGTGCCGGTGAAAACGTCGGCGTGCTGCTGCGCGGCATCAAGCGTGAAGACATTCAGCGTGGTCAGGTTCTGGCCAAGCCGAACAGCATCAAGCCGCACACCCAGTTTGTTTCGGAAGTGTACGTGCTGAGCAAGGAAGAAGGCGGTCGTCACACCCCGTTCTTCAAGGGCTATCGTCCCCAGTTCTACTTCCGCACGACGGACGTGACGGGCAACATCGAACTGCCGGAAGGCGTGGAGATGGTGATGCCGGGCGACAACATCCAGATGACGGTGGAGTTGATCCATCCGATCGCGATGGATGAAGGCCTGCGCTTCGCGATCCGCGAAGGCGGTCGTACTGTCGGCGCCGGTGTTGTGGCCAAGATCATCAAGTAAGAAGCGTGCGGTGCCTTGCCTTCTTGAGGCGGGTGCCGCATTTCAGTTACAGGCCAGTAGTTCAATTGGTAGAGCACCGGTCTCCAAAACCGGGTGTTGGGGGTTCGAGTCCCTCCTGGCCTGCCATTATACCCAAGTCAAGCTGACGGTTTATGACCACACAAGCTGAAATCACCAAAACCAGTGGCGGCGGCAATGTCCTGAAGTGGGCGTTCGCGGTTGTACTGCTGATCGTGGCGACGCTGGGTAATCGCTATGCTCCTGAGATGTTGCCTCAGATCCCGGCGTGGGTGCGAATTGCCCTGTTGGTAGTGGCGGGCGGCGTGGCTGTGGTTGTTCTGTTGGCGACCACGCAGGGGCGGGCTTTCATCAAGTTGCTCAAAGAAGCTCAGGTTGAGGCTAAGCGGGTCGTATGGCCCAGCAAGGATGAGACCTGGCAGACCACATTGATCGTGCTGGCGGTTGTGGTGGTGATGTCCTTGGTCCTTTGGGGGCTTGATACCCTGTTTGGCTGGATGATCTCCGCCGTTATTGGCTAGGTAAAGCATAAATGAGCAAGCGCTGGTACATTGTCCATGCCTATTCGGGCTTTGAAAAACAGGTAATGCGTTCCTTGCAGGAGCGCATTCGTCGTTCCGGTATGGAGCACTTTTTTGGCGAAGTTCTGGTTCCCACGGAAGAAGTCGTGGAGATGAAGAACGGCGTCAAGCGTAAGAGTGAACGTAAATTCTTTCCGGGATATGTCTTGGTCCACATGGAAATGAATGACGATACATGGCACTTGGTCAAGGATTGCCCGAAGGTTATGGGGTTTATTGGCGGCAAGGCGGATAAGCCGGCCCCGATTACCGATCGTGAGGCGGACTCCATCTTGAGTCGTCTCCGTCAGAATGCTGATGCGCCGCGGCCGAAGACTCTCTTCGAGCCGGGTGAGGTTGTGCGTGTGGTTGACGGTCCTTTTGCCGACTTTAATGGTGTGGTTGAAGAGGTTAATTACGAAAAGAATCGCTTGCGGGTGGCGGTGATGATTTTCGGTCGTGCAACGCCGGTGGATCTCGAATTCAATCAGGTCGAAAAAGCGGCCTGATTGTGTTGTTGTGGCGGGCCAGCTGAGGCTGGCCCGTTTTTGTTAGTCAAAGGGGAGCCGAAAGGCGCTACTACCCACGGAGTCTGAAATGGCCAAGAAGATTGACGCATACGTCAAACTGCAAATCCCGGCTGGTAAAGCCAATCCTTCTCCACCCATTGGTCCCGCCTTGGGCCAACGGGGTGTGAACATCATGGCGTTCTGTAAGGAATTCAACGCCGCTACCCAGAAACTGGAACCCGGCATGCCGATTCCGGTTGTCATTACGGTGTATAGCGATCGCTCCTTCACCTTCATCATGAAGACGCCTCCCGCGACTTTCCTGCTGAAGAAGGCTGCCGGTATCAAGAGCGGTTCGCCGCGCCCGAATACGCAGAAGGTGGGCAAGGTGACTCGCGCCCAGCTGGAAGAGATCGCTGCCCTGAAGAAGCCGGATCTGACGGCTGCTGACGTTGATGCCGCGGTTCGTACGATTGCCGGTTCGGCTCGTTCCATTGGTCTGGATGTGGAGGGCGTATAACATGGCAAAGCTGAGCAAGCGTCAACAAGCTATTCGTGCCCAGATCCAGCCGGGCAAGGCTTACAGCATTGAAGAGGCAGTGAGTCTGCTGAATTCCCTGCCGGCCGCCAAGTTCAAGGAATCCATTGATGTCGCAGTGAATCTCGGTGTCGATCCGCGTAAGTCTGACCAGGTTGTTCGTGGCGCTTCCGTGCTGCCCGCCGGCACAGGCAAGACGGTTCGTGTTGCCGTATTCGCCCAGGGCGCCAATGCTGAAGCCGCTAAGGCTGCCGGCGCTGACATCGTTGGTTTCGATGATCTGGCGACCGCCATTCAGGGTGGCGAAATGAACTTCGATGTCGTGATTGCGACTCCGGATGCCATGCGCGTTGTCGGTAAGCTGGGTACTATCCTCGGTCCCCGCGGCCTGATGCCCAATCCTAAGGTTGGCACGGTTACGGCCGATGTCGCCACTGCAGTGAAGAATGCCAAGTCTGGTCAAGTGCGTTATCGTGTTGACAAGGGCGGCATCATTCACGCGCCGGTCGGTCAGGTAGGCTTCACTGCGGAAGCTATCAAGCAAAACGTTGAGGCGCTGGTGGCTGACCTGAAGAAGGCCAAGCCCGCCACGTCCAAGGGCGTCTATGTCAAGAAAGTTACCCTGTCCACCACCATGGGCCCGGGTCTCGCGATTGATCAGGCTTCCCTGACTGCCTGATTCAGGCAGAAGCAGATTTTCGGGATATTCCCGATCCCAGGACTTTGTTACGCATTAGGCGTCAAAGACCTCAGGTGCACGCAAGTGCGTAATTGCGCAAGCAGCCTGCGTAGACGCGGTGTGGTTCAGTTAACGCTAACCCCCGCGTGAACGCCGATATTCTGTCGGCATTCAATAGTTAGGAGGTTACTGTGACTCTGAAATTAGAGGACAAGAAAGAGATCGTTGCCGAGGTGAATAAAGTCGCCGCCGGTGCTTTCTCTGCAGTGGTAGCCAATTATCGTGGTTTGACGGTTGGTCAGTTGACCAAGCTGCGCGAAAAAGCCCGTGAACAGCAAGTGTATGTGCGTGTGATTCGTAACACGCTCGCCCGCCGCGCTGTTGAAGGCACTTCTTTTGCCTGCCTGAATGACGACCTCGTTGGCCCCACCATTATTGGCCTGTCCCTGTCGGAAAACGACATGGGTGCGGCAGCCCGCCTGTTCAAGGACTTTGCCAAAGACAACCAGAAGATGGAAGTCACGGCTTTGGCCCTGAATGGTCAGCGTTACGACGCGAAGCAGATTGACGTTATCGCCAGCCTGCCGAACCGCGAAGGTGCACTGACCATGCTGGCATCCGTGCTGCAAGCGCCTGTTTCGAAGTTTGGTCGTCTGTTTACAGCTCTCAAAGAGAAGCTGGAAGAAGCCGCCTGATTTCCGCCCGTTTTTGAACCATACCCTAGTGGAGAATTACCATGGCTCTGTCCAATGAAGAAATCCTGAATGCCGTTGCCGAAAAGACGGTGATGGAACTGGTTGAACTGATCAAGGCTTTTGAAGAAAAGTTTGGCGTGTCGGCTGCTGCCGTTGCCGCTGGCCCGGCCGCTGCCGGCCCGGCTGCCGTGGTTGAAGAGCAGACTGAATTCAACGTCATCCTGACCAGCTTCGGCGCCAACAAGGTCAACGTGATTAAGGCTATCCGTGAACTCACCGGCCTGGGCCTGAAGGAAGCCAAGGATCTGGTTGAAGGCGCACCGCAGACCGTTAAGGAAGGCGTGAGCAAGGATGAAGCCGCTTCTGTGAAGAAGAAGCTGGAAGAAGCCGGCGCTACTGCTGACGTCAAGTAATCGCCGCTACCGGTGCTTACTTGCGGCTGAAAACAGCGCAAAAAATGGCTGGCGACTGATCAAGAGTCGCCGGCCTTTTTCTGTTTTCAGGCAGAAGAGAGAATGTCAGTCTGTTTGACAACAAGGCATTCGCGACATTGCGGGCTCGCAATTGCCAGCGCCCTGTTGCAAGCAGTTTGATGTGTCGGCCGTTGCGGCGTGCTGACATCAATGGTACCCAAGCATCGGCTTCGGCCGGTGACCCGATAGAGTTAAGTCTAGCTGAGGACTCCAGATGGCATACTCATACACAGAGAAGAAACGGATCCGGAAGAATTTCGGAAAGCTGCCCACGCTGATGGATGTGCCTTACCTGTTAGCGATACAGGTGGACTCATACCGTGCCTTTCTTCAGGACGGTAAGAAGCCGCGCAATCGTGAAGACCTGGGTCTTCAGGCCGCCTTCAAGTCGGTATTTCCGATTGTCAGCTACTCCGGCAATGCTGCCCTGGAGTTCGTCGAATACCATCTGGGCCATCCCGGCTTTGATGTTCGCGAGTGCATCCTGCGTGGCTTGACCTACGCGGCTCCGCTGCGAGTCAAAATCCGCCTGATCATTTATGATCGTGAAGCTTCGGTCAAAACCATCAAGGACATCCGCGAGCAGGAAGTCTACATGGGTGAAATCCCGTTGATGACCGATAACGGTACGTTCATCATCAATGGTACCGAGCGTGTGATCGTTTCCCAGCTGCATCGCAGCCCCGGCGTGTTTTTCGACCACGACAAGGGCAAGACGCACTCGTCCGGCAAGCTGTTGTACAACGCCCGGATCATTCCGTATCGCGGCTCGTGGCTGGACTTCGAGTTTGATGCCAAGGATTTGGTCTACGTCCGTATTGACCGTCGTCGCAAGCTGGCCGCCACCATCCTCTTGCGGGGTCTTGGCTACAGCTCGGATGAAATCCTGTCGATGTTCTTCGACACCACCAAGGTGACCCACGATGATGCCGGTTACAAGTTCGACCTGATTCCCGAGCGCCTGCGCGGTGAGACGGCCGCACTGGAAATCCGGAACAAGGACAAGGTGATTGTCGAGCTGGGGCGCCGTATTACCGCCAAGCACATCCGTGAAATTGAAAAGGCGGGTATTACCCATCTGGACATTCCGGCAGATTACCTGCATGGCAAGGTGGTTGCTAAAACGTTGTTGCATCCGGCGACCGGCGAGCTGGTCTGTGAGTGCAACACGGTGATTACAGCGGAAGTGCTGACCCGCCTGCAAAAGGCCGGCATCCGTGAATTCGAGGTGCTTTACACCAACGATCTGGATCGCGGTCCGTTTGTTGCGGATACCTTGCGCGTTGATCCCAGCCGGACCGAACTGGATGCCCTGGTTGAAATCTACCGCATGATGCGTCCCGGCGAGCCGCCCACGAAGGATGCCGCCGAAAACCTGTTCAAGAACTTGTTCTTCACTGCCGAGCGCTACGATCTGTCCGCAGTCGGCCGGATGAAGTTCAATCGCCGTCTCGGCCGGGCCGATGACAAGGGCGAGGGCACCCTGTCCCGCACCGATATCGTCGACGTGCTGAAGACGTTGATCGACATCCGCAACGGCAAGGGCGAAGTCGATGATATCGACCACCTTGGCAACCGTCGCGTCCGTTGCGTCGGTGAAATGACCGAGAACCAGTTCCGTGTTGGCTTGGTGCGCGTTGAACGCGCCGTCAAGGAGCGCCTCAGCCTGGCCGAGAGCGAAAACCTGATGCCGCAGGATTTGATCAACGCCAAGCCGGTTTCCGCCGCGATCAAGGAATTCTTCGGTTCCAGCCAGCTCTCGCAGTTCATGGACCAGAATAACCCGCTGTCGGAAATCACGCACAAGCGCCGTGTTTCCGCACTCGGCCCGGGCGGTTTGACCCGTGAGCGCGCGGGTTTCGAAGTCCGCGACGTGCATCCGACGCATTATGGCCGTGTCTGCCCGATTGAAACGCCGGAAGGCCCGAACATCGGTTTGATCAACTCGCTGGCCGTGTATGCCAAGGCCAACGACTACGGTTTCCTCGAATCGCCGTACCGCAAGGTAGTGAACGGTCAGGTGACGGATGATTCCGAGTATCTGTCCGCCATCGAAGAAAGCCAGTGCGTGATTGCACAGGCCGACTCGCGTGTGGACGCCGAGAACCGTTTGCTCGACGATCTGGTGGCCGTGCGTTACAAGAACGAATTCACGGTGATGGCGCCGGAAAAAGTGACCCACATGGACATTTCGCCCCGTCAGGTGGTGTCCGCGGCAGCCTCGCTGATTCCGTTCCTCGAACACGATGACGCGAACCGCGCGTTGATGGGTTCGAACATGCAACGTCAGGCGGTTCCGACCTTGCGCGCCGACAAGCCGCTGGTGGGCACCGGCATGGAGCGCTATGTCGCCCGTGACTCCGGCGTCTGCGTCACCGCTACCCGTGGCGGCACCATCGATTATGTCGATGCCGCCCGTATCGTCATTCGCGTCAACGACGATGAAATGACCCCGGGTGAAGCCGGGGTCGACATCTACAACCTGACGAAGTACACCCGTTCCAACCAGAACACCTGTATCAACCAGAAGCCGATCGTGAATCGCGGCGACCTGGTGGCGCGTGGTGACATCCTGGCTGACGGCCCGTCTGTTGACCTGGGTGAGCTGGCGCTGGGCCAGAACATGCGCGTCGCGTTCATGCCGTGGAACGGTTACAACTTCGAAGACTCGATCCTGCTGTCGGAGCGTGTCGTCCAGGAAGACCGTTTTACCTCGATCCATATTCAGGAACTGTCCTGTATTGCCCGTGACACCAAGCTGGGTCCCGAGGAAATCACTGCGGATATCCCGAATGTTGGTGAAGCCGCACTGAGCAAGCTCGACGAGTCCGGCATCATCTACATCGGCGCCGAAGTCAACGCCGGCGATATTCTGGTGGGCAAGGTGACGCCGAAGGGTGAAACCCAACTGTCCCCGGAAGAGAAGCTGCTGCGCGCCATCTTCGGTGAAAAGGCTTCCGACGTGAAGGACAGCTCCCTGCGCGTGCCGTCCGGCACCAAGGGCACCGTGATTGACGTGCAGGTGTTCACCCGCGACGGCGTCGAAAAGGACAGCCGTGCGCTGGCCATCGAGAAGGAGCAGCTGAACGCTTATCGCAAGGACTTGAAGGAAGAGTTCCGCATTTTCGAAGAAGCGGCTCGTTCGCGCCTGCTGCCTCTGCTGAAGGGCCAGACCGTTAACGGTGGAGCCGGTTTCAAGAAGGGTGACGTCCTGACGGAAGAGGGCTTGAATGCCCTGACCTTCGACAAGTGGTTCGAACTGCGTCCGACCGACGAAGCCATTGGCGAACAGCTGGAGCGTGTGCAGACCTATCTGAAGGAACGGGAAGAGGAGATCGAAGCCCGTTTCGAAGACAAGAAGCGCAAGATCACGACCGGTGATGACCTCACGCATGGCGTCCTCAAGGTCGTGAAGGTTTACCTGGCGGTCAAGCGTCGCATCCAGCCGGGTGACAAGATGGCCGGTCGCCACGGTAACAAGGGTGTGGTCTCGGTGATCATGCCGGTGGAGGACATGCCCTACGACGAGAACGGTGATCCGGTCGATATCGTGTTGAACCCGCTGGGCGTGCCGTCGCGTATGAACGTCGGTCAGATTCTGGAAACCCACTTGGGCTGGGCGGCCAAGGGACTGGGCAAGAAGATCGGCAAGATGCTGGATGAACAGCGGCAGGCGGCGGAGCTGCGCGAGTTCCTCGACCAGATCTACAACAAGATCGGTGGCGAACAGGAAAACCTGAACGAGTTGACTGATGACGAAGTCATGCGCATGTCGGCCAATCTGCGGGGTGGTGTACCCATTGCCACGCCGGTGTTTGACGGTGCTCATGAAAGCGAGATCAAGGGCTTGCTGAGGCTGGCTGACCAGTCAGAGAACGGCCAGCAATGGCTGTACGACGGTCGTACCGGGGAGCGTTTTGACCGTCAGGTCACCGTTGGCTACATGTACATGCTGAAGTTGAACCACTTGGTGGACGACAAGATGCATGCCCGCTCCACCGGCTCCTACTCCCTGGTCACCCAGCAGCCGCTGGGTGGTAAGGCGCAGTTCGGCGGCCAGCGCTTCGGGGAAATGGAAGTGTGGGCGCTGGAAGCCTATGGCGCGACCTACACGCTGCAGGAAATGCTGACGGTGAAGTCGGATGATGTGAACGGCCGTACCCGCATCTACAAGAACATTGTCGATGGCGATCACCGCATGGAACCGGGCATGCCCGAATCCTTTAACGTGTTGATCAAGGAAATCCGGTCACTCGGTATCAATATCGAGCTGGACAGCGACTAAGCGCATCGCGGCGCCGGGAGGCGGTTAACGCCTCCCTCCGTTCACCTGATTTGCTGGAAAGAATGCCATGAAAGATTTGTTGAACCTGTTGAAGAAAGACGGCCCGGAAGCCGAGTTCGATCGCATCCGCATCGGCCTTGCCTCGCCGGACATGATCCGTTCCTGGTCCTTCGGCGAAGTGAAGAAGCCGGAAACCATCAACTATCGTACCTTCAAGCCTGAGCGTGACGGCCTGTTCTGCGCCAAGATCTTTGGCCCGATCAAGGATTACGAATGCCTGTGCGGCAAGTACAAGCGCATGAAGTTCCGCGGCATCATCTGCGAAAAGTGCGGCGTCGAAGTCACGTTGACCAAGGTTCGCCGTGAACGCATGGGTCATATCGAGCTGGCCTCGCCGACCGCGCACATCTGGTTCCTGAAGTCGCTGCCGTCCCGTATCGGCCTGATGCTGGACATGACGCTGCGCGATATCGAGCGCGTCCTCTATTTCGAAAGCTTTGTCGTCATCGAGCCGGGCATGACCCCGCTTGAGAAGGGCCAGTTGCTTTCCGATGAAGACTACTACACCGCCCTGGAAGAGTACGGTGATGAGTTCGACGCCAAGATGGGCGCCGAGGCCATTCAGGCCCTGTTGAAGGAAATCGACCTGGAAGCCGAAGTGGCCCGCCTGCGTGAAGAAATTCCGCAGACGACCTCGGAAACCAAGTTGAAGAAGCTGTCGAAGCGCCTGAAACTGATGGAGTCCTTCCTGGGTTCCGGCAACAAGCCGGAATGGATGGTCATGACCGTGCTGCCGGTGCTGCCTCCGGATCTGCGTCCGCTGGTGCCGCTGGACGGCGGCCGCTTTGCGACCTCCGACCTGAACGATCTCTATCGCCGCGTCATCAACCGGAATAACCGTCTGAAGCGCCTGCTCGAACTGAGCGCGCCGGATATCATCGTGCGCAATGAAAAGCGCATGCTGCAGGAAGCGGTTGACGCCCTGCTGGACAACGGCCGTCGCGGTCGCGCCATCACCGGCTCGAACAAGCGTCCGCTGAAGTCGCTGGCTGACATGATCAAGGGTAAGCAAGGCCGCTTCCGTCAGAACCTGCTTGGTAAGCGCGTTGACTACTCCGGCCGTTCCGTGATCGTGGTTGGTCCGACGCTGCGCCTGCATCAGTGCGGTCTTCCCAAGAAGATGGCGCTGGAGCTGTTCAAGCCCTTCATCTTCGCCAAGCTGGAAAGCAAGGGCCTGGCGACGACCATCAAGGCCGCCAAGAAGATGGTCGAGCGCGAAACCGCCGAGGTGTGGGATATTCTCGCCGAAGTGATCCGCGAACATCCGGTGATGCTGAACCGCGCGCCGACCCTGCACCGTCTGGGTCTGCAAGCTTTCGAGCCGGTGCTGATCGAGGGCAAGGCCATCCAGCTGCACCCGCTGGTCTGTACCGCCTTCAACGCCGACTTCGACGGTGACCAGATGGCTGTGCACGTGCCGCTGACGCTGGAGGCCCAGCTGGAAGCCCGCGCGCTGATGATGTCGACCAACAACATCCTGTCGCCCGCCAACGGCGATCCGATCATCGTTCCCTCGCAGGACGTGGTGCTGGGTCTCTATTACATCAGCCGTGACCGTGTCAATGGCAAGGGTGAAGGCATGGTTTTCGCCGACTTCGCCGAAGTGACCCGCGCGCTGGGTAACAAGGCCGTCGCCTTGCATGCCCGTGTCAAGGTCCGTATTCGCGAAGTGACCATTGACGATGAAGGCCAGCGCAATGAGCGTACCTTCATCGCCGACACCACGCCGGGTCGCTGCATGCTGTGGGACATCGTGCCGGAAGGCCTGCCGTTCAGCATCATCAACCAGCCGATGACCAAAAAGAACATCTCGAAGCTGATCAACACCAGCTACCGCACGCTCGGCCTGAAGGATACGGTGATTTTTGCCGACCAGCTGATGTACCTCGGTTTCCGTCAAGCGACGTATTCCGGTGTCTCCGTCGGTATGGAAGACATGGTTATCCCGCCGCAAAAGCATACGCTGATCGGTGCCGCGGAAGATGAAGTCCGTGAAATCGAGTCCCAGTTTGCTTCGGGTCTGGTGACCGCCGGTGAACGCTACAACAAGGTCGTCGACATCTGGTCTCGCGCCAATGAATTGGTGGCGAAGGCGATGATGGACAACCTGTCCACCGAGAAGGTCATCAACAAGCAGGGTGATGAAGAGAGCCAGAAGTCGTTCAACTCGATCTTCATCATGGCCGACTCCGGCGCCCGGGGTAGCGCGGCGCAGATTCGCCAGCTGGCCGGTATGCGCGGCCTGATGGCCAAGCCCGACGGCTCCATCATCGAAACGCCCATCAAGGCGAACTTCCGTGAAGGCTTGACCGTGCTCCAGTACTTCATCTCGACTCACGGCGCTCGTAAGGGTCTGGCCGACACCGCGTTGAAGACTGCGAACTCCGGTTACCTGACGCGCCGTCTGGTGGACGTTGCACAGGATCTGGTGATTACACAGGTTGACTGCGGCACCACCAATGGCTTGCTGATGTCGCCGTTGATTCAAGGCGGTGACGTGGTTGAACCGCTGCGCGAGCGCGTTCTGGGCCGTGTCACGGCAGTGGATGTCGTGATTCCCGGCACGGATGAAATCATTGCACCTGCGGGCACATTGCTGGACGAGAAGTGGGTCGAGAAACTGGAACTGGCCGGTATTGATGAGTTGATCGGCCGCTCCGTGATTACCTGCGAAACCCGTTATGGCGTCTGTGCCAAGTGCTATGGCCGTGATCTGGCCCGTGGCCATCAGGTCAACATCGGTGAATCCATCGGCGTCATGGCGGCCCAGTCCATCGGTGAGCCGGGAACCCAGCTCACCATGCGTACGTTCCACATTGGTGGTGCGGCGAGCCGGGCTTCCGCCATTTCCAGCGTGCAAGTCCGTAACGATGGCACGATTCGTTTCCACAACATCAAGACGGTTCAGCACGCCAACGGCAACTTGGTGGCGGTGTCGCGCTCCGGTGAAGTCGGTGTTGCCGACAGCCGCGGTCGCGAGCGTGAGCGTTACAAGTTACCTTATGGCGCCGTGATTACCGTCAAGGATGGTCAGGAAGTGAAGGGTGGCCAGATTGTGGCCAACTGGGATCCGCACACCCACCCGATCGTCACCGAAGTGGCGGGTCGCGTGAAGTTTGCGCACATGGATGAAGGCATTACCGTCCGCCATCAGACGGACGAACTGACCGGCCTGACCAACATTGAAATCATTGATCCAAAGGATCGTCCGGCGGCTGGCAAGGACCTGCGTCCCGCCATTGCGTTGACGGACGAGCATGGCAATCAATTGCGTCTGGAAGGCTCTGACCAGCCGGTGATGTACTTCCTGCCAGCACTGGCCATCACCAGCCTGCAGGACGGCACGATTGTGGGTATTGGTGATGTTATCGGTCGTATTCCCCAGGAGTCGTCGAAGACCCGCGATATCACCGGCGGTCTGCCGCGTGTTGCCGATCTTTTCGAAGCCCGGAAGCCCAAGGAACATGCAATCCTCGCGGAGAAAAGCGGTGTAATCAGCTTTGGTAAGGAAACCAAGGGCAAGCACCGCCTGATCATCACGCCGGATGATGGCTCGGAAATTTATGAAGAGCTGATTCCGAAGTGGCGCCAGATCAACGTGTTCGAAGGTGAGCGCGTGCAGCGTGGCGAAGTGATCTCCGACGGTCCGCAGAACCCTCACGACATTCTGCGCCTGAAGGGTGAAACCGCACTGGCCTCCTATATCGTCAATGAAGTGCAGGATGTGTACCGCTTGCAAGGCGTACGGATCAACGACAAGCATATTGAAGTCATTATCCGTCAAATGCTGCGCAAGGCCGACATTCTGGAAGGTGGTGATACCTCCTTCATCAAGGGTGAGCAGGTGGAATACGCGCGCATGCTGGAAGAAAACGAGGAGGCGCTGTCGGAAGGCAAGTTCCCGGCCCGTTTTGAACGTGTGCTGATGGGTATTACCAAGGCCTCGCTGGCCACTGACTCCTTTATCTCGGCGGCCTCCTTCCAGGAAACCACCCGCGTCCTCACGGAAGCGGCGGTTACCGGCAAGGAAGATGATCTGCGCGGCTTGAAGGAAAACGTCGTGGTGGGCCGCTTGATCCCGGCCGGCACCGGTTTTGCTTATCACGCCGAGCGTCGTCGGATGCGGCAGGCGGAGTTGGTTCCGGAAATGGCGGCTCCTGCCGCCCCGAGCATGAGCGATGTGGAACAGGCCTTGTCAGAGGCGTTGAACCAGGGCGAGTGATCTTCCGGGTGTTCCAGAGAGAGGGCGCGATTTCGCGCCCTCTTTTTTTTGCTTGAATCATGAGCGTTTGGTCGGTGAAGAGGCACCTTATCGACGGGCTGGCAGCATATAATAGGGTGTACTCAGGATGAGTCGTAAACAAGACAGGATGCGTCATGCAGCTTTCCAGCTTTCCAGCTTTCCAGCTTTCCAGCTTTCCAGCTTTCCAGCTTTCCAGCTTTCCAGCTTTCCAGCTTTCCAGCTTTCCAGCTTTCCAGCTTTCCAGCTTTCCAGCTTTCCAGCGATGACCAGTTGACTGGTTTTTGAACCATGAAAATGCAAATTATGTCGCATATTTAAAGAGATGGCTTATAATAAAGTCTCTTGCGGAAAACGGAAGAGTGTCAGGATGGCCGCAAGATTTCACGTTGAAAATCAAGGAGAATCAGGATGTTGATGCAGAAGCAGCGTGGTCAGGGTATGACGGAGTACATCATTATTGTGGCGCTGATAGCCGTTGCGGCTATCGGGGCGTTCCGTTTCTTTGGGCAAACGGTTCGGGGGCAGGCGGCGGTGGCTGCTTCTGAGTTGGGGGGTGGTGGCGCCAATACCGCAGCCGCCAAGGTAGTGGTGACTGGAGCGGCTCAGGGTGCGGTCGCCACCGCTGCCCAGAACAAGAATCTGTCGAATTACGACAGGGGCAACAGACAGTAATCAAGCAAGATTGTTGATGGAATGGATTCCATGAAGAGTTGGCAGGGAGGCCAGTCATTACCATTAATGGTGATGTTTGTCGTAGTGTTGTCGGCGGCGTTCATATTCCTGTTTAACACAGGTCAATTGCTGGCAACTCGAATGCGTCTCTCTGCCGTCTCCGACCACGTTGCATATTCTGTGGCAACGGAGGAGGCCAGGCTGTTGAACCTCAATGCCTATCTTAATCGTGCATCAATTGCAAATCAGCTGGCGGTGGCCCAAGACGTGAGTCTTGCGTCATGGGCGGCATTCACGCAGCCAATTCCACAGCGGGCAAGTGTATTGCTGGCACCTCCTATGACTCCGGTTGGGGTGGTTGTAGAGCAGGGTAGTGTCACGTTGGCGAGTGCCATGAAGCCAATCGGTGAATCGATGGAGGCTTTTATTCTTCAAAACCAGTTGGCCAATGAGTTGATACGACTGCATCAGCAAGAAATCAACTTGCTTTATTATCGCTATTTGATTAATCAGGTTCCCATGAGTATTCTGGATAGCGCCAGAATGCGCGGTGATGGAGTTGATGTTGGGCTGCTGTCGACAACTGATATATTACCGATGTTTTTGGAAGATCATAAAGGGAGAAAGAGAGGTCGTCTGGTTGAGGTTATGAGTGCATCGCGAGAGCCATTCACAAGAGGGCGTGTGCGCTGGAATAAAAATTTTGGCTTGATGAAGTGTAATCAGCTGTTGCCAAATGCACCATATTTTGAGTTGGTGAAGCGTGGTGGAACGGATTTACTGGGCATGGACGCGTGGAAGGGGATGGATACATTTTCAATGCATATGTATGTTGGATATTGGCGACTCAATGACTTGGCAATTCCCAAGTGGACCTGTAAGCATAAAGAGTATCCGGTAGGCTATGGCTCCGCCCTTATGGCGATTAATAAAATGGATCCTGATAATCAGTCTGGGGCGTTATTTGATGGGTCGTGGAGGGCTAATCGCCAGGCATCGCGGGTTAGTCGGACCAGTCGAATGACTTGGGATTCCAGAAGTGGCATTAAGGCGAAATCACCGGCTGTACCTGAGTTTTTTGATATTGCGCAGTCAAAGATAAAATCGAATAAGCGAGAAATGGCTGTTACGGTAAGTGTTTTCCAGAGAAAAGACGATATTGTGATCACCTCTGGAAGGTCCGAATTAATGACCGGCCGCACCCTTTCTCAGTATGATGGCTTGCCAGGGGGTGGTGTGTCGGCGCGATCCAGGGCGATGGTATATTTCGAGCGACCATACGATAAATATCTCAATAATGGGAAAATGGAGGTGGCTAATTTATTTAATCCTTATTGGCGGGTGCGCTTGGATAGATTGACGAACGCTGATCGACAGGCTTTGGTTGTTTCGTTATGAGGTCGGATCTTCTGAGGCAACGCGGTCAGGCTGTAGTGGAGTTTGTTGTTGGTGTTGGTGTTTTTGTTCTGTTTTTAATAGTGATCCCTGTTTTTGGCAACCTTTTCGAAATTAGGCTAAGGACAATTGAGGCGGCTGATTATATTTTATGGAGAAAGATAAAACAGGGTATTAAAGAGAGTGATGTCATATCTTCCAGGCAAGTTGAGTCACGGTTCTATAGCTATACCGGGCAGCCGATCATGACGGTTAAATCGGCCGCTTCGGTGAGCAACGCCTCCTGGGTCATGCCTGATGGGCAGCCTCTGGTTAAGCCCGGCTCGGTTCGGGTTAAGAGCGCCGCGATTGCCGAGGATATCCCCGGTGCGGCTGACAGAGTCAGGGGGGCTTTTGACTTGTCGTCGAGCGGTATTCAGCAGGCCTCTGTTACTGTGCGATTAAGTGTTTCTGAGCAGTATGAGTGGCTGTCTGCGGGTCTGAAAATGCAGCAGCATTTTGCCGGGATTGGCAATACGTGGGTGGCATCAGGGCCATCGGAAATTATTCGGCATACCGCAGGAGCGCATGAGTTCCATCCTTATCCCGTCGCTCAAAAGGGGGTAGTACACACCGTGAATGGATTACTGGATCTGATTTTTGGTGAGGTAAAACTGCGTACGAATCTGATCAGGCCTGATATCGTCCCCGCCGACCGGCTTGAAGTATATGTGGAATGAAAGGATGCGCATCTGTACTTTTGGATTTTGTGGCTTGTTTGCTTTGAGCATGTTGGCGGAGGCATCTGCATCTATTGAGGGGGAGAATTTCTGGGTAGACAGGCTGAACCTGACCTTGTTGGCAAGGAAAATAACCGTCAGAGGGAGGGTCGCCGATATATTCAGTGTTAACGACAGATCATGTGATATTCCGTGCGTCGCAAGTTATCTGCGTGAGCAGGGTACGTCAAGCTTCCAACATGGGAGTAGCCTGACGTGGTGGCAGGATGGGATGGTTGTAACCTTGATTCATAGGCGGGAAGGAGCGAAATTTAGCGGCTACATGATTTTGTCGGCAACCGGGCTGGTCAATGAGCATCTGGAATTTCCGTTCAAGACGTTTAAGGGACATAAGAAGGTGGTGGATATTGGTGGAGTTGATAATGAAGCCCTTAGTCAGACCTGGTTGATACTGTTAAAAGACAGGCGCGAATTTGATGAATTAATCAGGATTGCCAAGGTGCAAGGATACAAGACGCAGTTTTCACACAGGGATGGATTATGGGTCATGGACAAAAATGATGCGCACATGGTGATGAGCATGGTTAACGCTCATGGCGTTTTTTCAGTGATGCTGAATTTGACGAAGGGTGATATCCGCTGATGCGCACCCTGCAGTCCGGAAGCATTTCGGTTGAATATAGTCTATCGGTGACGATCTTCATCATTATTGTAGTTTTGGGCGTTGGTCATGATCAGGGTGTCGCGGATTTGATGCTACACGTAATCCAGCGGATTTATGCTGATTATACGGCCATGCTTGGTGCCATGGATTCGGTACTATGAATATAAAACTCAGTTGGAATAAGCGTTACGGCGTGTTGTTGGCGGCAGTTATCTTTGGGGTGACGGGAGCTTTTGGGGCCTATCATTTTCTTAATCAGCGTATCGATGAAATTCGCCAGCAGGCTGGAGCGACGGTCTCCCTTGTTGTCGCCAAGGAGGATTTGGCTACGGGCGCGATACTGACCACGGAGACGCTTTCCGCCCGTGATGTGCCCGTGGAATGGATGCAGTCAGGTGCGGTGCGTGCTGAGGAGTTCTCGGGCATCGATCAATCCCGGTTGAAGGTGGCGCTTGCCAAAGGGGAAATGGTGATGTGGTCGATGGTGGAGCGCCCGGAAGAGCGCGTGATTTCTGCCGTAGTGGCTAAAGGCCGGCGGGCGGTGACAGTTCCGGTGGACGAGATCAGCTCCCTTTCGGGAATGCTTCAGCCCGGCGATCTGATCGACTTGATTGTGACAACGGACAATACCGATCATCCGGTTAATTTCCCGGTATTGCAACAGGTGCGTGTGATTGCCACTGGCACTCGGATGCAGGTGGCCCATGGCTCCAGTGAGACCGGAGCGAATGCCGAAGCGGACTTTACCACCATCACCCTTGACGCCACGCCGGAAGAGGCACGGCGCATCATTGCCGCCCGGGATGGTGGGCGCTTGACGGCGATGTTGCGTAACCCTGACGACCACCAGGCCATTCGTGATTACAGACTGAGCCTCGCAGATCTGTCGGAACCTGCGGCTGTCCAGAGCCGCCCGGGGCATTCCCGGGTGGTCGCGGTGGCAGCTACGCCGGGAGTGCGGATCATTTATGGAGATCAGCCATGATGACAGGGCGGTGGAGCGTGCTGTTGATCTACGTGCTAAGTGTCGCGGCCTGGGCTGTTGACAGGGAGTCCCCGGCCGAAATCCGGATGTATGCGGGTGACATCGAGATACTCGAGGCAAAGGCAATTTCTGATGTCGCTATCGGTAACAGCGAGGTTGTCACTGCCACGGCGTTGCCTGGGCGCGGCGTCATGCTGACGGCCCGTGCGGCGGGTGAAACCAGCCTGCATTTGTGGCGTGATGGCGTCAAACAGTCCTATTTCATCTATGTCCAGCCTGAAAATCTGACCCGGATTCGTCGAGAGGTTAGTTCCCTGGTCGGGAATATCCCCGGAGTCAGCATCCTGGAGGCGGGTAACCGCGTGATTGTGGACGGCGTGCAGGTGACCGCGTTTGATCGTCGCAAGATTACACGCCTGCTGGCAGCGTATCCGGGCGTGATCAACATGCTGGATGAAAAGGGAGCCGACAGTGGCCAGATGGTCTACATGGACGTCCGGATCATCGAGCTGTCCCGGAATGGTGTGACCAGTCTCGGTGTGGATTGGGCGGACGATATGGCGGGGCCGGCCCTCGCGATTGCCGGGGATCTGAAGCGCAGTTCGGGGTTTCAGAGGGGGGTGTTGCCGGAGTTGGCATCGGTGCCCGCCATGCCACGTGTTTCCCCCTTTCAGTCCTATTTCGGGGTGGTGACGCGCCTGGACAGCCGGATCAATTTGCTGGAGCAGAGCGGGGACGCCCTGATGGTGGCACATCCGATTTTGTCCTGCCGTAATCTCGGGAAAGCCAGCTTTCTATCCGGAGGACAAGTGCCCATTGCGACTGCTTCTGCGACAGGTACGCCCTCCGTAGAGTTCAAGGATTACGGCATCAAGCTGGATATCGAACCGACGCTCGGGGAGCAGGATGCCATTTTCGCCCATATTGCCGCCGAGGTCAGTGATCTTGATAAGTCCACCACGGTTAACGGTGTTCCCGGATTGCTGAGCCGCAAGACAGAGACGGAATTCACCATGAAACTGGGGGAGACGATTGTGCTGAGCGGATTGGTCAACCGATCATCCGGTAAAACCGAGAATGCGGTTCCCGGACTTGGGCGTATTCCCGGTTTGGGCTGGCTCTTTAAGAACCGTTCGAGAACGGACAGGCGCAATGAGCTTGTCATTTTCGTGACACCCATGATCCGCAAGGATATGGAACCGCCGCTGGCCGGGCTTCAGGATGACGCCAAAAAGCTGATACATCAGGAAACAGCCGACACGCTTTTCATGCAGAAGGCTGGCGGCGCAGCAACGCGGCAGACGCCAACGGAGCAGCCATGATTCACCTGCACCTGTTGGGTCGCGATGGACAAGTGGAATCCCACGTGTTGCCTGATATCGCGGTCATCGGCAAGTCAGCGCATTGTGAGCTGACGCTGAAGGGCTGGCTTGTAGCCCGCGAACACGCCCGCTTGATCCGGACGGATATGGGCGTGAACGTCGAGGATCTGGGGGGCGGCCTTCAGGTCAATGGCCGCAAGCGGATACATTACGGGCCGCTGACCCCGCAGCAGGATGTGATTGAGCTGGCGGGCTACCGTTTGGTGGTGCAGGAGGAGATAGCACGAAAGGAGGATCATGACCGGGATGTCGCCGCGCCGGCTGAGCGTGTAGCCGTCACGGCGTCCCTGGCTCCGCAAGCCACTCTCCAAGCGGAATGGCGCAGCCGGATTCATCTCTTGTTGTTGCAGCGCATGGATCTGCGGCGAACGGATATTTCACGGATGTCTGATGCCGAATTGCGTGAAGAAACCGAGCGCACCTTGCAGGACATCCTGAAAGACCAGTGCTCCGAGCTGCCCATGGAGCTGGATCAACGCGTGTTGATCCAGCAGGTGCTGAACGAATCGGTAGGCTTGGGACCGCTCGAGGAGTTGCTGGCGGATGAGGGTATTTCTGAAATCATGGTCAATCGCTTTGATGAGATTTTTGTCGAGTCGCGCGGCAGACTGGTTCGTCACCCATTGACGTTTTCCAGCAATGAAGCGGTCATGGCGGTACTGGAAAGGATTGTTGCGCCGATTGGGCGGCGCATTGACGAAAGCTCGCCGATGGTAGATGCGCGTCTTCGCGACGGCTCCCGAGTGAACGCCATTATTCCGCCACTGGCCCTGAAAGGGCCCTCGCTGACTATTCGCAAATTTGCCCGCCGTCGTCTGGGTATTGCCGATCTGGTCGGTTTTGGCAGTCTGTCACCGGATATGGCCGAATTTCTCAGGCTGTGCGTACTCCACAAACGCAATATCGTGGTTTCGGGGGGAACAGGTTCGGGCAAGACCACGTTACTGAATGTACTGTCCAATTTCATCCCGGAAGGCGAGCGCATCGTGACCATTGAAGATGCAGCCGAGTTGCAGTTGCACCATGAGCATCTGGTTTCCTTGGAGTCGCGCCCGGCCAACAGCGAGGGGAAAGGGGCTGTCGCAATCCGCGATCTGGTCAAGAATTCGCTGCGCATGAGGCCGGACCGGATTGTGATTGGCGAGTGCCGCGGCGCTGAGGCGCTGGACATGTTGCAGGCCATGAATACTGGGCATGAAGGCTCCCTCACGACCCTGCATGCCAATACTCCCCGGGATGCCCTGTCACGCATGGAAACACTGGTCATGATGGCGGGTATGGATTTGCCTCTAAGCGCGATTCGGGAACAGATCGCCTCGGCAGTGGATGTAATTGTGCAGCAAACGCGCTTTGCCTGCGGCACCCGACTGATTACCTACATTACCGAAGTGACCGGGATGGAGGGGGGGCGTATCCAGATGCAAGATATTTTCAGGTTCCGTAAAGCCGGGCATGGCGCACAGGGACGGGTTGAGGGCGATTTCAGGCCCGAGGACATGGTGCCGGTATTTTATGGGGAGCTGGTATCCGCCGGGGAGACGCTGGATCTCGACATGTTCAAGAGCGGCATGGCGGAACGGAGCATGGCATGATCTGGTTGATTTCCGCGCTGGCGGCATTTTCCTTTGCGTTACTGGCTTGGGTGGCGGCGGAGGCGTTGGTAAAGGCCTCCCCGGCCCGACAGGGTCTACCCGGCATGGCGCGTCTGGAGCAGCAGTTGGCGGCCGTATTCCTGTTTGTGGATGCTCGCAAGCTATTCTGGATGAATCTGGCGGTTGTCTTGCTCGCCGCCGCCATGACTTGGGCGATCACGGCCAGTCTCTCGCTCAGCCTGATGAGCCTGTTGCTTGCCTTGTTTGTTCCCAGACTGGTGTATGGCCGTATTCGTCACCAACGGCAACAGAAATTTGCCGCCCAGTTGCCCGATGCCATCATGACGCTGTCAGGGGCCCTGAAAGCCGGTGCCAGCTTGAACACGGGGTTGATACAGCTGGCGCGCGAGGCGCATCCGCCCTTATCGCAGGAGATAGAGTTGATTGTACGGGAACAGCGGCTGGGTGTGCCGCTGGATAATGCCCTCGGCAATCTGGCCCATCGCATGCCTCTGCCCTCCGTCATTTTGCTGGTGTCCACGATCCGGATCGCGGCCGAGACCGGGGGCGAGCTGGCGGAGGCGCTTGCCCGGACAGCCGCCACCCTGCGCTCGATAGCTCAGGCCGAGGGCAAGATTGCGGCATTGACCGCGCAAGGGCGCATGCAGGCCTGGGTTGTTGGATTACTGCCGGTACTATTGATGTATGTGCTGACAAGAATGGAGCCTGAAGCCATGGCCAAGCTCTGGACAACTCCGTTGGGGTGGGGGGCACTGGCAATCATGGGATTTCTGGAAGTGATGGGAATATGGCTTATTCGCCGTATTGTCGATATTGATGTGTAGACCATGGATAAATTGTTTCTGGTACCGTTTTTACTGTTGATGGGTATGGCGATAGGCCTATCGGTCTGGTTATTGATCAGCCTGGTGCTGGCCGTCCCTGAGGAGGACCGGAGTTTTCGAGATCAGCCGCCTGTGGGGTTCCGGCTGTGCTGGGGACTGATCCACGTACTGGCCTGGTATCTG
The DNA here is from genome assembly GCA_036279775.1 of Fluviicoccus sp. GTDB lineage: Bacteria > Pseudomonadota > Gammaproteobacteria > Pseudomonadales > Moraxellaceae > Fluviicoccus. The sequence goes on from DASUIM010000165.1 coordinate 21,677, forward strand.
GAGAGCCGTGTCCCGGCTGGCGTGCTATCCCGCCAGGAGAAGCGGTTGCAGGTGGCGGGAATGGATTATGTGTTGTCCCCATCCCAGGTGGTGGCCGGGCATCTGGTCGGCGGTTTGCTGGGAGCGGTAATGGGGGGCGCGATTGCCAGGCTGCTGGGATGGCCGGTTGGGTGGCCGCTGGCTGTGCTGGGCTGTCTGGGGGCGATCTATCCGTCGATCTGGCTCAAGGAACGGATGGATATGCGCCGCCGGGATCTCTTGAAAACCCTTCCATTCTATCTGGATATGATCACCCTGTGTGTCGAGGCAGGTCTGACATTCAACGGCGCTTTGCGACAGGCGACACTCAAGGGGCCGCCGGGTGTATTGCGTCACGAGTTCCAGCGCATTCTCCGGGATATGCGAGCGGGAAAATTGCGTGCCGATGCCTTGCGGGCTTTTGCCGGTCGTGTGGACGAGCCTTCGGTATCGGTGCTCGTTTCATCGATTATTCAGGCGGAAACCCTGGGCATGAATCTGGGGCCTTTACTCCGTTCCCAGGCAGACCAACGGCGGACCGAACGTTTCCTGCGGGCTGAAAAGCTGGCCATGGAGGCGCCTGTCAAAATGTTATTTCCCTTGGTGGCGTTCATCTTTCCCTGCACTTTTGTGGTGTTGGGGTTCCCTATTGCCATGATGTTCAAGGATATTCAATGAACGCAAGGAGGCGTGATGAGTCATCTGGACTATGAGGCCCCATGGGGGCGTGTGCGGATCGAGATTGCGGACCGGTTCCAGAGTCGCCTGCGGGGGCTGCTGGGCCGAGGCCGGTTGAACGCGGGCGAAGGGCTGCTGATTCTGCCATGCAATAGTATCCATACGATCGGCATGCGGTTTCCGATTGATGTTCTTGCATTGGACAGGCGGGGCCGTGTCCGAAAACACTTCCAGGCCGTACCGCCCGGTCGGGTCATTTGGCCGCAGCGCTCGGTAACAATGATGCTTGAACTGGCGGTCGGGAGTTGCGGCGCCGGCAATCTGGCCGGGCAAGAGCTGCCCGGGTTGGCGGCCATGCTGGAGTTGTGGCGTGAAGGCTTTTGAGCGGAAGCAGCGACAAGCCGGCTCAACCATGACGGAATTTGTGATTGTCGGGCCGCTCATCATGCTGATAGCGCTAACCGGGCTGCAGTTCATGCTGTTGCAATATGCCCGCTTGAATCTCGATTACGCCGGATTCGAAGCCGTCCGGGCCGGCGCGAAGCTGCATGCGGACCCGGAGCAGATCCGGGATGCATGGTATCGGGCGTTGGTACCCTGGATGGTGTCCTCCATGTCCGTGCCTGGGTATGACAGAGATGCCGACCCCCGGGTATCGGGGGCTGTGGCCAGGCGGGTGATCCGTGGCTTGGAAGCGGCCTATACGCGTTTTGAAATAGTCAGTCCCAGTCATGAGGCCTTCGAGGATTTCAGTGATCCGAGGCTGCAAAGGATTCTCCGGACCGGGCAGGCGCGCGTGATCCCCAACGAAGAACTGGGGAGTAAACCCTCCGGGCCTGGGGCTCAGTCCGGTATCAGTATCCAGGACGCCAATATACTGAAGCTGCGTATTACCTATGGTTACAAGCCGGCTATCCCTCTGGCCGGAAAGCTCCTGACGCAGGGCGTACAATTGGCGGCGAAGGCGGGTGATCCGTTCTACGCCGGGTTGCTGGCGGCCGGGCGTATTCCGGTGGTGGTGGAGTCAACGCTTCCCATGCTGAGTCCTGCCATTGAAAACGATTGGATTCAGTCCTCAGCGGTCGGAACCAACATGGATGTCGGGAATGATTCAGGCCATGATTCGGACGACGGCATTGAGGATGACTCCACGCAAGGCGGTGGTGCTGGCCCTGGCGCTAATGACGGCGGTCAACCGGGGGAGGGCGGCGCGCCCGGTGGCACCAATGATCTCTGCCCTTAAAATCTACTCGCGCCGCGATCTTCCCGGGAAGATCGCGGCGCGAAATTAAAGATTGACGGCTTGTTGTCGACTCCCTATTATCTGTACCCCTCAAAAAGGCTATCTCCTTTTTGAGGGTTTTGTTTTTTAACGGGAGAAACTGCCGACATGGCAACTACTAACCAGCTGATTCGTAAGGGCCGTGAAAGCCTGGTCGAAAAATCCAAGGTGCCGGCTCTCAAGGCTTGCCCCCAGCGTCGCGGCGTTTGCACGCGCGTTTACACCACTACCCCCAAGAAGCCGAACTCCGCTCTCCGCAAGGTTTGCCGTGTCCGTCTGACCTCGGGCTTTGAAGTCACCTCCTACATCGGCGGTGAAGGCCACAACCTGCAAGAGCACAGCGTCGTCCTGATTCGCGGCGGCCGTGTGAAGGACTTGCCGGGTGTGCGCTATCACACCGTTCGTGGTTCGCTCGACTGTGCCGGTGTCAAAAACCGTAACCAGAGCCGTTCCAAGTACGGTGCCAAACGTCCCAAGAAGTAATTCGCGGACGTAGTAAGGCCGGGCGAGCGGGCTGGGTGGATCAAAATCCCGGCATGTGTCCCGGACAACCCTGAAGTTTCATTAAAGGTTCATAGAGAAATGCCAAGAAGACGTGTAGTCGCCAAGCGCGAAATCCTGCCTGATCCGAAATTCGGAAGCCAGACGGTTGCCAAGTTCATCAACCACGTGATGGACAGCGGCAAGAAGTCGGTTGCCGAAGGGATTGTTTATGGTGCTCTGGAGCGTGTTGCCCAAAAGGGTAAGCCCGATCCGGTTCAGTTCTTCGAGGACACCCTGGAGAAGGTGCGTCCGATGGTCGAAGTCAAGGCTCGCCGTGTCGGCGGCGCCACCTACCAGGTTCCCATGGAAGTACGCCCCTCCCGTCGTACGGCCCTGGCGATGCGCTGGTTGGTTGACGCGGCCATGAAGCGTAGCGAAAAGACCATGGCTCTCCGTCTGGCCGGCGAACTGCTGGATGCGGCTGAAGGCAAGGGCGCGGCGATCAAGAAGCGTGAAGACGTTCACCGCATGGCCGAGGCCAACAAGGCCTTCTCCCACTATCGTTTCTAAAAC
>DASUIM010000166.1:0-1942 GCA_036279775.1 Fluviicoccus sp.
GACGGTGGGCGGCCTGACCGCCGGGCTGGCGGCGCTGGTGATGATGACGCGGGTCAGCGTCAAGGTGATGCTGGCCTGGTCCACCTGCGCGCAGATGGGCTTCATGCTGCTGGAAATCGGCCTCGGGGCCTACCCGCTGGCGCTGCTGCACCTGCTGGCGCACTCGCTGTACAAGGCGCACGCCTTCCTCGCCGCCGGCGGCACGGCGCGGCGGCTGACGCGGCTGCCTGCGCCGCGCGCTGCCCAATCCCTGCCTTTCACCGGTCTGGGGCTGGGACTGGCCGGTCTGGCGGCCGCGGCCTGGCTGGCGGGGCTGGATCCCCGCGAGGAACCGGCGCTGATCGTCCTCGGCCTGGCGCTGCTGGCCGGGCTGGTCCCGCTGCTGCGCGCTGCTGCCGTCGCCAACCTGACCGTCCGCTTGCGGCTGGCCGGGTCGGCCTTCGGGCTGGTGCTGGCCTACGCCCTCTGGCACCACCTGTTCGCCGCCGTGTTGCCGATGACGGCCGCCGCGCCGTCCGCCGTCTGGCTGGCGCTGCCCGCGCTGGGGCTGGTCCTGCTGCTGATCGTGCAGGAAACCGTGATCGCCCGGCCCGACGGCGCGCTGGCGCGCTGGCTGCACCCGCTGGCCTTCGCGGGATTCCACCTGGATGAAGGCATGACGCGCCTGACCCTGCGCTTGTGGCCGGGCAGCGCGCGGCCCGCCGTCACACCGACGACCTCCGTCCTTCCCCCTTTGTCCCGGGAGCCTGTCTGATGAACGCTGTCCTGAAATCCGAGATCCCGACGTTCACCCCCGACCCGGCGCTGGCCGCCGCTGTCGAGGCCAGTCTGCAACGCCTCGCGCCGGTGTGGCCGCTGGACCGCTTCATCGCCGTCAATCCGTGGTGGGGTTTCACGCACCTGCCGCTGCCGGAGGCCGCGCGTCACCTGCACGGACTTAATGGCACGGTGGCAACCTGGTCGTCCGCCGAGTACCGCGCTGCGCTGGCCCGGGGCGAGATCACGCGGGAGTCGCTGGCGGAAGCGCTGCGCCGTCGGGGATTGCCGGTCGATGTCGACGCCTTTCTCGCCCGTCCGGACCGCGCCCCGGCCGCCCCACCGCGCCTGCGGCTGTCCGACTGGCTGGAGTCCGCCGCAGGTGAAGGCAAGGGCCTTTCCCTGAACGCCGTGGTGATCCATGCCATCGGCCAGCACTGCGCCTCGTGGTTCGATCAAGGCCAGGCGCTGTGGCGTCCGGCCAGCGATGAAGGCCTCTATGCGGCTTGGCGGAGAACGACCGCCCACGATCACGGCCTGTCGCTGCTGACCGGCATTCCCGGCATCGCCGCCCGTCTCGCCGCGCTGCCGGAGGACCCCGAACGGCTGCTGGCCGAGGCCTGCCGCGCGCTGCGGCCCGGCGCGCCGGAACGCTACTTCACCGCGCTGCTGCTGTCGGTGAACGGCTGGGCGGGCTGGTGCGCCGGGCTGGCCTGGCGGGCGCGGCAGCAGGGTGGCACCGACGACAGCCTGCGGCAGCTGCTGGCGATCCGGCTGGCCTGGGACTGGGTGCTGGCCGATCTGGCGGGCGATGACATGCTGCGCGCCGCCTGGCGGCGGACGTTGGCCGAGGACGATGCGCCGTTGGATGACACGCCGTGGATCTGGCAGGAAGCGCTGGAAATCGCGTGGCAGGCCGGGGTGGCCGCCGGGCTGTCCCGCGCCGAACCCGTCCCTGACGCCGCGCGGCCGCCGCTGGAAGCGGTTTTCTGCATCGACGTGCGTTCCGAGCCGCTGCGTCGGGCGCTGGAGGCGCAGCATCCCGGCATCCGCACCCACGGCTTCGCCGGGTTCTTCGGCCTGCCCATCGATTACCTGCCGCCCGGCGGCGACAGCGCCCGGCCGCAGTTGCCCGGTCTGCTGGCCCCGGCGCTGCGGGTCACGGCCATCGCCGGCAGTGAAGGGC
>DASUIM010000167.1:0-1649 GCA_036279775.1 Fluviicoccus sp.
GCGGCGCCACATCCCCGCGCCGGATTGCTCATATCAACACATACAAGGGAGTACCTGCACAATGGGTTACCAGAAGATTAAGGTCCCGGCGGATGGCGACAAAATCACCGTAAACGCCGACCTGTCCCTGAACGTCCCCAATTTTCCGATTATTCCATTTATTGAAGGCGACGGCATCGGCTTCGATATCACCCCGGTCATGATCAAGGTGGTGAATGCGGCGGTCAGCAAGTCCTATGGCGGCAAGCGCGCCATTTCGTGGATGGAAATCTACTGTGGCGAAAAGGCCACCAAAGTTTACGGCAACGACACCTGGATGCCGGAAGAGACTTTTGAAGCACTGCGCGAATACGTCGTCAGCATCAAGGGCCCGCTGACCACGCCGGTGGGCGGCGGCATCCGTTCCCTGAACGTGGCCCTGCGTCAAGAGCTCGATCTGTATGTCTGCCAGCGCCCGGTGCGCTGGTTCAAGGGCGTGCCCAGCCCGGTGCATCACCCTGAACTGACCGACATGGTTATCTTCCGCGAAAACTCCGAAGACATCTATGCCGGTATCGAGTGGAAAGCCGACAGCCCCGAAGCGATCAAGGTCATCAAGTTCCTGCGCGAGGAAATGGGCGTCACGAAGATCCGCTTCCCCGAAGGCTGCGGCATCGGCATCAAGCCGGTTTCGCGCGAAGGCACCAAGCGACTGGTGCGCAAGGCCATCCAGTTCGCCATCGACAATGACAAGCCTTCCGTGACCTTGGTGCACAAGGGCAACATCATGAAGTACACCGAAGGCGCCTTCAAGGAATGGGGCTATGAACTGGCCGTGGAACGCTTCGGCGGCGAACTGATTGACGGCGGCCCGTGGGTCAAGATCAAGAACCCGAAGAACGGCAAGGACATCATCATCAAGGATGTGATTGCCGACGCCTTCCTGCAACAGATCCTGATGCGCCCGGCCGAGTACTCGGTGGTGGCGACCCTCAACCTGAACGGCGACTACATTTCCGATGCCCTGGCGGCGGAAGTGGGCGGCATCGGCATTGCGCCGGGCGCCAACATCGGCGGCTCCATCGCCATGTTCGAAGCCACACACGGCACCGCGCCGAAGTATGCCGGTCAGGACAAGGTCAACCCCGGTTCCATCATCCTGTCCGCTGAAATGATGCTGCGGCACATGGGCTGGACCGAGGCCGCCGACCTGATCATCAACGGCATGCAGGGCGCCATCAGCGCCAAGACCGTGACCTATGACTTCGAGCGCCTGATGCCCGACGCCACGCTGCTGCGTTGCTCGGAATTCGGCGATGCGATCATCCGTCACATGGAAGACTGATGCCGCCGCTGTCCGGATAAGCGTAAGATCGGCCCCTTCGGGGGCCTTTTTATTAACCGCGATTTTCAGCTGAATGTTTTGTTTCCGCATTTCCGCCTGAAGTCTTAAAATAACCACTCATCCGTTCACCCTTGTCAAAGACGGCTACCAAACCCATACCTTTTTGTAGGCGCGTTGTTATGGGAAATCACTTTCCTTTTGACCTAATATCCAATCAGATGCCCGATGATGAGGCGCATGATTCCGGCGAAGGCGGCCTGGCGGTACAGCAGGCCAAACCGGCGCTCAAGATGCCACCGCTTTTCCAGGTGGTGTTGCTGAATGA
>DASUIM010000168.1:0-2269 GCA_036279775.1 Fluviicoccus sp.
AACGCCCTGACCGGCGAACTGGATGAAGCCGTGGCGGCCATCCTGTTCGAGAAAATGGGCGTCACCGAAATCACCGACGAAACCATGGTCGAGGCTTTCCGTCTGGCCGGCACGCGCGAGATGCGCGAGCGCCAGATCGCCCTGCTGCGCGAGCTCAGCACCGGCCTGGACAAGTACGTGCGTTCGCGCGTGATCTACGCCACCTTCAAGATCGCCAACAAGCCCGCGCACATGGCGGGGCTGGGCGCGCTGTACGACTTCCTCGGCCGCGGCTTCGCCGTGATGCGCCCGATGGGATCGGCGCAGGAATTCCTCGACCTGTTCCTGAACAAGGAAGAGGACATCATGGACAAGGTTTACACCAACCATCCGGATCCGTTCAATTCCTGACCAGACCGGGGTGACCAAAATCAAGGCCACCCCTTCCCTTCCCGCCGCCGCCGTTCATCCCGCCATCTCAGCCTTGCGTCCCGCCCGGGGAAAGCCGACAATCAGGCCTCCCGGATTTCTGCCCGATAGCTGACATGGCCACCCCGCAAGACGAAAACCTGACCCACTTCGGTTACAAGACTGTTCGCAAGGAAGAAAAAGCCACCAAGGTGGCGGAAGTCTTCCATTCCGTGGCCGCCAAATACGACCTGATGAATGACCTGATGTCGATGGGCATCCACCGTCTGTGGAAGCGCTTCACCATCACGTTGTCCGGCGTTCGGCGAGGCATGCAGGTGCTGGACATCGCCGGCGGCACCGGCGACCTGGCCCGCGCCTTCGCCCGTGAAACCGGCGCCACCGGCCGGGTGGTGCTGGCCGACATCAACGCCTCCATGCTCAATGTCGGCCGCGACAAGCTGCTCGACCAGGGCTTTACCGGTGTGGAATACGTGCAGGCCAACGCCGAATGCCTGCCCTTCGCCGATAATACCTTTGATGTGATCACCATCGCCTTCGGCCTGCGCAATGTCACCGACAAGGACGCCGCATTGCGTTCGATGTACCGCGTGCTGAAGCCGGGCGGACGGCTGCTGGTGCTGGAATTTTCCAAGCCGTTGTACGCCCCGCTGTCAAAAATTTACGACGCCTACTCTTTCAGCATCCTGCCCGCGATGGGCCAGATGGTGACCCAGGACGCCGACAGCTACCGTTACCTGGCCGAATCGATCCGCATGCACCCCGATCAGGAAACACTGAAGGGCATGATGGCCAACGCCGGTTTCGTCAACTGTGACTACCACAACCTGACCGGCGGCATCGTCGCCCTGCACCGGGGATTCAAGTAATGCTGATGCCGGTGGTCCTGGCTGTCGCCGGGGTGGAAGACCTGGTCAACGGCGCGCTGGACCTGGATCCGGGCAGCCGCCTGCGCCTGAACGCGCTGCAAGGCCGCAGCGTGCTGGTGAAAGTTCAGTTTCCGCCGCTGGATATCCTGATCCATCTCGACCTCGACAAGGTGCGGCTGACTCCGCTGGAAAGCCACGAGAACCCGGCGGCGGACACCACCGTTTCCGCGTCCAGCCTGGCGCTGTTGCGGCAACTGCTGAAGCTGCGCGAACCCTTCTCCGTCGGGGAATTGCAGATCACCGGCAACACCGCGCTGTTGCAGGAGTTGCACGCCATTGCCGGAACACTGGATATCGACTGGGAATCCGCCCTCAGCCGTCTGGTTGGCGACGCCGCCGCCCACCAGATCGGCGAAGGCCTGAAGGGGTTTTTCCGCTTCGCCACCCAGGCCGCCTCGGACATCTTCAAGAACACCACCACCTACCTGCGCGAAAGCGGCCAGTGGTTCCCGCCGCGCTGGCAGGTGGAAGACTACATCGAGGAAGTGCAGGACCTGCGCTCCGACATCGAACGCTTTGAAGCCCGTCTGGCGGTCGTCCGCAAACGACTGGAAGACCGCCAGACCGCTAATCCTTCCGAACCGGGAGACTCCCGCTGATGCTGGCTCACCTTCCCCGCCTGCTGGTGCTGTGGCGCATTGTCGCCTTCTATCGTCTCGACAAGCTGATTCCCGCCGATGCTCCGGTGCCGCTGCCGGTGCGCGCGGCGTTGTTGCTGGTGCGTCTGCATCCGGCCTGGTGGTCGGCCGAGGGCATGCTGGCCACGTACAGCGAAGGCGAACGCCTGCGCAAGGCGCTGGAGGAAATGGGGCCGTTGTTCATCAAGCTCGGCCAGTTGCTGTCCACCCGCCGCGACCTGCTGCCGCCAGGCCTGCTGGATGAACTCAGCAAGCTGCAGGACCGGGTGCCGCCCTTCCCGTCCGAAACTGCCA
>DASUIM010000169.1:0-1765 GCA_036279775.1 Fluviicoccus sp.
TAAGGCGGTGAGCGCAAATTAGAAAAAGATATTAAGGGCCATAGGTGGATGCCTTGGCTGGTAGAGGCGATGAAAGACGTACTAGGCTGCGATAAGCCTCGGGGAGCTGCCAAGAAGCTTTGATCCGGGGATTTCTGAATGGGGCAACCCACTGTATCGAGAGGTACAGTACCCTACGGGGGGCGAACTCAGGGAAGTGAAACATCTCAGTACCTGAAGGAAAATAAATCAAACGAGATTCCCAAAGTAGCGGCGAGCGAAATGGGATATAGGACAAACCGATGGCTTGCCATCGGGGTTGCGGACTGCATACGGCATTGCGAGTCGATAGAAGAATGAGTTGGAAAGCTCGACCATAGAGGGTGATAGTCCCGTACTTGAAATTGACAGACAGCTAGCAGGATCCAGAGTAGGTCGGGACACGTGTTATCTTGACTGAAGCCGGGGGGACCACCCTCCAATCCTAAATACTACTACCAGACCGATAGCGAACTAGTACCGTAAGGGAAAGGTGAAAAGAACTGCGGTGAGCAGAGTGAAATAGAACCTGAAACCTATGGCTTACAATCATTCAGAGCCCCATTCTTTATGAGGGGTGATGGACTGCCTTTTGCATAATGAGCCTGCGAGTTGTGGTGTCTGGCAAGGTTAACCTAACGGGAAGCCGTAGCGAAAGCGAGTCTTAATAGGGCGAATTAGTCAGATGCTGCAGACCCGAAACTAAGTGATCTATCCATGAGCAGGTTGAAGCTGGTGTAAGAGCCAGTGGAGGACCGAACCGGTGGGTGTTGAAAAACCCTCGGATGACTTGTGGATAGGGGTGAAAGGCCAATCAAACTTAGTGATAGCTGGTTCTCTCCGAAATATATTTAGGTATAGCCTCGAGTCGTAACATGAAGGGGTAGAGCACTGACAGGGCTAGGGCTGCTTACCGCGGTACCAAACCCTTTCAAACTCCGAATACTTCATGCGTAATCTCGGGAGTCAGGCGGTGGGTGATAAAATCAATCGTCAAGAGGGGAACAACCCAGACTAACAGCTAAGGTCCCAAAGTTACATCTGAGTGGAAAAAGATGTGGAGTTGCTGAGACAATCAGGAAGTTGGCTTAGAAGCAGCCATCCTTTAAAGAAAGCGTAACAGCTCACTGATCTAGCGATTCTGCGCTGAAAATATAACGGGGCTAAGATACGCACCGAAGCTTTAGATTCGTATTTATACGAGTGGTAGGAGAGCGTTCCAAACAGCGTTGAAGGTATACCGGTAAGGAGTGCTGGAGCGTTTGGAAGTGAGCATGCAGGCATGAGTAGCGATAAAAGCAGTGAGAATCTGCTTCGCCGTAAACCCAAGGTTTCCTACGCGATGCTCGTCATCGTAGGGTTAGTCGGGACCTAAGTCGAGTCCGAAAGGGGTAGACGATGGCAAGTTGGTTAATATTCCAACACCGACAATTGTTCGTTTGAGTGATGGGGGGACGCATAGAGTTAATCGAGCTCACTGATGGAATAGTGGGTCGAAGGACGTAGGAGGTAACACAGGCAAATCCGTGTTGCAATACTCCGAGATCTTACAGGCTCTTCAAGGACTTCGGTCTGCGAGGAGAATCGATGATACTGTCGTGCCAAGAAAAGCCTCTAAGCGAGAACAATTGTCGCCCGTACCGTAAACCGACACAGGTGGGTGAGATGAGTATTCTAAGGCGCGTGGAAGAACCCTGGTTAAGGAACTCTGCAAACTAGCACCGTATCTTCGGTATAAGGTGTGCCC
>DASUIM010000170.1:0-4961 GCA_036279775.1 Fluviicoccus sp.
ACCTTGAAGAACAACGCCATTGTCGGCGTCAGCGTCAACAACAATCCCGGCTTGCAGGACCCGTTCAATACCTTGCCGGCCTGGCGCTTCCCCTATACCTCGACCGAACTGGTTCCGGGAGCAGCCTCGACGCTGCTGGACGGCGGTTTGGGGCAACAGGTCCTGGGAGCAACCGCCTACGGCCTGTTCGCCAACCATGTCTATGCGGAAGCGGGTTTGTACCAGTCGATGTCGCGCAATGTGCTCGACAAGCTGATGAATATCCAGCCGGAAGGCCATGTTGACGGGGCCGCACCTTACCTGCGTCTGGCCTATTACCGTGACATGCACAAGCAGGCGTTTTCTGCCGGGGTGGTGGCCTTCAACGCCAATATCCAGCCCGATCCGGCTTCGGGCCTGACGGACAAATACCGGGATATCGGCGTCGATGCGGCCTGGCAGTTCCTGGGTACCCGCCGACATATCTGCACGGTAAGCGGCAGTTATATCCACGAAAAGCAGACGCTGGATGCCAGCTTCGCCGCCGGGGATTCCGCGAATCCGACCGCGACCCTCAACCAGCTCAACATCAACACCTCCTACACCTTTGACCAGACCTACGGCCTGACGCTGGGCGCGTTCCGCACCACCGGCAGCGAGGATACCGGCCTGTACGCGCCCGCCGCCGATACCGGCAGCAACAACGGCAAGCCGGACACCAGCGGTTATACCGTCCAGACCGACTGGACGCCGTGGGGCAAGGAGTCGTCCTGGGGTTCGCCGTGGGCCAATGTCCGGGTCGGCCTGCAATACACGACCTACACCAAGTTCAACGGCGGCACCAGCAACTATGACGGCTCCGGTCGCGACGCCAAGGACAACAACACCCTGTTCGGCTTTGTCTGGACATCATTTTGAGGACGGCGCCGATGAAGGCTGACAACGTTTTTCACTGCGGTTTGCTGGCGTTGGGCGTGCTGCTGGCGGTTTCCGCGCCAGTGCATGCAGCCAACAATCCGGCCAATGGCCAGAAGGTGTTTGCGGAAGAGTGTTCGGAGTGCCACAGCGTCAAGCCGGGCAAGAACAAGAAGGGGCCGTCGCTGTTTGGCGTCGCCGGACTGGCGGCGGCGCGGACACCCGATTTCGAGTATTCGGACGCGATGAGGAAGAGCGGGCTCGTCTGGAGCAGCGACAAGCTGGATTGGTATCTGACCAATCCAAAGTCGCTGGTGCCGGGCGGGAAGATGAAATATGACGGTCTGGACAGCGCGGATAGCCGCAGCGACCTGATCGCCTATCTGCTGACCCTCAAGTAACTCATGGCAGATGAGAACGGCCCCGGTTGGGGCCGTTTTTGTTGGCAGCTTGATCAGGGGCTGCCCAGCAGGTTGCCCAATGCATCAGCGGCGGCGGACCACTCGGCGTCATCGGCCAGTGCTTCACGCAGGAAAGCGGCTTGCGATGCGGTCCAGAAGCCGGCATTCGCCAGGGTGGTGTCGGGCGGCAGGCTGTGCGTCGCGGTAAAACGTACAATCGAGGCCGCATCCGCCGGCAGGCCCAACTGGGCGAAGAGGGCGGGCAGGGTATGCTTACCGGTGTCCATGTTCGTCGTCTCCTTGGTATTTGGTATGGCCTGACCTGAGTATAGGCCTCGCCGGCCGTTTTGCCTGTGCGGTGCCCGCCGGAGTCAGCTTTCCCGCAGCACCGCCATCGGCGACACCGTCCATACCCTGCGCAAGCCCGCCAGCCCCACAACCAGTGTCAGCAGCGCGCTGCCGCCCGGCACGGCCAGCCACCACAGCGGATGCACCGTCGGGGCGGCCTCCAGCAATTGCACGGTCAGCACCGCCAGCAGGATTTCATTCAGCAGCACCGCCAGCACGCCCGCCATGCCGCCCAGCACCAGCAATTCCGCTCCGGCGCGGCGTTGCAATTGCCCTTGCTTCGCGCCCAGCGCCCGCAGCAGCGCGGCTTCCTGACGGCGGCTGTCCAGCCCGGCGGCAATGCTGGCCAGCAGTACCAGCATGCCCGCCAGCACCACGAACACCAGGATGGCCTGGACCGCATCCGCCAGTTGGTCCATCAGTTTCTGCAATTCCGCCATGATCTGCCCGATATCGGCGAACACGATGGTCGGGAATCCCCGTACCAGGCCGCTCATGGCGGCCTTGTCGGCTTCCGGGACATGGAAACTGGCAAGGTAGCTGGCCGGATAGCTTTCCAGCAACTGGCGGGGGAACACCAGATAGAAATTGGGGCGGAAGTTGTTCCAGTCGACCGTGCGCAGGCTGCTGATGCGCGCCTCGACGCTGCCTTCCGCCATTTGCAGGCGCAGGGTGTCGCCCAGCTGCAGGCCCAGGCGTTTCGCCAGTTCGGCCTCCACGGACACTTCGGCGGCGCCGGGCTTGAACCATACGCCTGCGGTCAGCGTGTTTTCCTCGGGCAGGGTGTCGCTCCAGGTCAGGTTCAGCTCGCGGTCCAGGGCATTGTCGCGGTTGCCGGAGTCCGGTTCGGCCTCCGCCGGTTTCTGCACGGTCTTGCCGTTGATCGCCACCAGCCGTCCGCGCACCACCGGGTAGAACGGCGAGGACCGCCATTGGTGGTGTTGAATGACGGCCTGTAAGGGCTGGACCTGATCGGCGGGAATGGCGATGGCGAACTGGTTGGGGGTGTCGGCGGGCAGGTCGGCGCGCCATTGCGCCAGCAGTTCGCTGCGCAGGCTGAACACCAGCAGCATGGCCGTCAGGCCCAGGCCCAGCGCCAGCACCTGGCTGATGGTGGCCATCGGCTGGCGGGCCAGGCTGTCCAGCGCCTGCGTCAACGGGCCGTGACCGGTGACCGTCCGCGTCCGCCAGCGGCGCAGGCCCAGCCACAGCAGGCCGCCGCAGAAGGCGGCCAGCCCCAGTCCGCCCAGCAGCACCAGCGAGGTCAGCCACAGCTTGCCGGTTTCCAGCGTCATCAGCGCAAACAGCGCCGCCAGCGCCAGCGCGGTCAGGCGCAGCGTTGACCAGTCAGCCGGTTGCAGGTCGCGGCGCATCACCCGCAGCGGCGACACCTGTGCCAGCTTGAGGAAGGCGGGCAAGGCGAATCCGGCCAGCGTCAGCGTAGCGGTGGCGATGCCGGTCAGAAGCGGTTGGGTGATGGCAAATTCCAGCGTGGTCACCGGCAACAGGTCGGCCAGCAGCCGGTGCAGTCCTTGCGCGGCCAGAAAGCCCAGCAGTCCGCCCGCCAGCATCGCGGCCAGCCACAGGAACAGCAGTTGCCAGCCGAACAAGGCCAGGAGTTGCCGTCGGGTGCTGCCGAGGCAACGCATCAGCGCCAGGGCGTCCAGATGCCGGCCGGCGTAGCGGCGGGTGGCGAGGGCGACCGCAATGCCCGACAGCAGCACGGCGGCAATGGCGGCCAGGCTGAGATAGCTGCCCGCATTGTTGATCGGGTCGCTGACGCGCTTGTTGCCGCTGGTGACGTCGCGCAGGCGTTCGTGCGGCTCCAGCCGGGGCTTGCCCCAGGTCTGGTAGGCCTGCAGGGCGGAGGGCGGTCCGGCCAAAAGCAGGCGATAGTTGACGCGGCTGCCGGGCTGCAGGATGCCGGTGGCGGGCACATCGGCCAGATTCATGATCAGGCGCGGCGACAGCGCCGCGAAGCCGTTGCTGCGGTCGGCATCGCGGTCAAGGATGGCGGCGATGCGCAGTGTCGATTCGCCGATTTGCAGGTTGTCGCCTTCCCGGGCCTGCAGCAGTCCCAGCAGCCGCTCCTCCACCCAGACCGTCCCGGCCGCCGGAATCCCGGTCAGACCGTTGCGCAGCTTCAGTTCGCCGCGCAGGGGATACCCGGCGCTGATGGCTTTCACCGATACCAGTTGGAACTGTTCGCCGTGCTGCGCCATGCTGCCGAATTCCAGGGTTTGTGTCTGGCGCAGTTGCAGCCGCCGCGCTTCGTCCACCCATAAAGGCCGGATGCCGCGCGTGCTGCCTAGCACCAGGTCCGCCCCCAGCAGTTGCGCGGCCTGCTGGCGCATGGCCTGTTCCAGGCTGCTGCTGAAGAAGCGCAGGGTGGTGGTGGCGGCGACGGCCAGCATCAGCGCCGCCAGCAACAGCGTCAGTTCCCCGGCGCGCCAGTCGCGGCGCAGCAGGCGCCAGGCCAGCGCCCTCATGCCTCCGGCTCCAGCAGGCGGCCGCTGTCCAGGCGCAGGCTGCGGCCGCAGCGTTGCGCCAGCGCCGGGTCATGCGTGACCAGCACCAGCGTCGCACCCTGTTCGCGGTTCATGGCGAACAGCAACTCGATGATCTGCTGGCCGGTGCGGGCGTCGAGGTTGCCGGTGGGCTCATCCGCGAAGAGGATCTGCGGTCGGCAGGCGAAGGCGCGGGCGATGGCCACCCGCTGCTGCTCGCCGCCGGACAGTTGGCGCGGCGTGTGCTGCAGCCGTTCGCCGAGCCCCACCCGTTGCAGGCAGTCCATCGCCAGCGCCCGGTCCTCGCGTCCGGCCAGCGACAAGGGCAACAGCACGTTTTCCAGCGCCGACAGGTGCGGCAGCAAATGGAAGGACTGGAAGACAAAACCGACATGGCGCTGGCGGACTTCGGCGCGGCCGTCTTCGTCCAGTTGGCCCAGGTCGCGGCCCAGCAGCGTCACCGAACCGCCGGACGGCGTATCCAGCCCGGCCAGCAACCCCAGCAGTGTCGATTTGCCGGAACCGGACGCGCCGACAATCGCGATGCTTTCTCCGGCGCGCACCGTGAAATCCATCTGTTGCAGAATGGTGAGCGTACCGTCCGGACCGGCGACGCTTTTGCTAAGGTGGCTGACAACCAGAGCGTTTTCGGGAGCTGTATTCATGATGCGAGTGAAGGCTGTCCTGCTGGCGGGGCTGCTGGCGTCGACCCTGTCGGCGCAGGCGGCCACGGTGGTGGTTTTCGGCGATAGTATCAGCGCCGCCTATGGTCTGGAGGTCAACAAAGGCTGGGTTGCAAAACTGCAACAGA
>DASUIM010000171.1:0-24850 GCA_036279775.1 Fluviicoccus sp.
CCGCCGGACGGCAGCTTCACTTCGCGCTGGTAGGCGGTTTCGATCTGGCTTTCAATCTGGTAGCGGTTGAACAGCGGCACCGAGTCCTTGTACAGGCGGATCTTGCTGGCGTAGTGCGGCATCACCTTGCGCACGAACTCCATCGCCTGGTTGAAGGCGGGTTCGCTGTCGATCAGGACTTCGTTGATGTCGTCGCGCAGATAGTCGCGGATGGCGCGGATGATGACGTTCGATTCCTGATAGATCAGGAACGGCGAGGCCTTGCCGGTGGCGGCTTCGTTGATCGACTTCCACAACGACAACAGATAGTCGAGATCCCACTGCAGCTCTTCCGGCGAACGGCCCAGACCGGCGGTGCGGACAATGACGCCCATGTCGTTGGGAACATTGATCGAATTCAGTGCTTCCTTCAGTTCTTCGCGTTCCTCACCCTCGATGCGGCGGGAAATGCCGCCGGCGCGGGGATTGTTCGGCATCAGCACCAGATAGCGGCCGGCCAGCGAGATGAAAGTGGAGAGGGCGGCGCCCTTGTTGCCTCGCTCTTCCTTTTCGACCTGGAGAATGATCTCCTGACCTTCCTGGATCGCTTCGCGGATGGTGACGCGGCCGACATCGCGGGGGTTCTTGTTGAAGTATTCGCGGGCGATTTCCTTCAGCGGCAGGAAGCCGTGGCGGTCGGCGCCGAAGTCGACAAAGGCGGCTTCCAGGCTGGGTTCGACGCGGGTGACGCGGCCCTTGTAGATATTGGCTTTTTTCTGGGCGCGGGCGTGATGTTCAAGGTCAAAATCGTAAAGGCGTTGACCGTCGACGAGAGCGACGCGGGTTTCTTCGGAATGCGTCGCATTAATGAGCATGCGTTTCATTTGGTACGTTGTCACCTGAAAGTGACACACGCGCAGGGCAGGGGTCAACGAGCCGAATTCGGCATCGGCAAACGGACTTCTGGTCCGGCCGGAATGACTAGTCAACTGGGACCGGACTCTTTCTGGGAGTTCCGGCACATGAAAATCGCTTCAGCGATTTTCCGAAAAATTCGTTTCCCGCAGCCCACGGCGCATGTGCCGGTGGATATTTAAGCGGCCTTGGCCGCCACACAGTAATTTGTTACGAACGTCCCAGGATTCACGGTTATCAACTGGAAAAGCCCGTACAAGCAATCAGTTTGCCTATATAATCCGCTCGCCATCAGTTACCCCCACCGCTTTATGGTGCGGGCCGTTTATCGGGTAACGCGAGAGGCCGGCAATTCCCGAATATATCAGACTCCTTTCGGAACGCACACTCTTTTTATGAATCAAACCGATACTTCTTCAGCAGTCCGTTTCATTACCGTCAAGGACGGCGAAGAAGGGCAGCGCATTGATAATTTTTTGATCACCGCCCTGAAGGGATTGCCCCGCACCATGGTGTACCGCATCGTGCGCAAGGGCGAGGTGCGGGTGAACAAGGGACGCATCAAGGCCGATTACCGTATTCAGGCGGGCGATGTCATCCGCGTGCCGCCAATGCGTCTGCCGGAAGCACCCGCCGTGGCCGCGCCCAGCCCGCATCTGGCGCAATTCCTGCGCGGGCGCATCCTGCATCATCAGGACGGCCTGATCGTGGTGGATAAACCGGCCGGTCTGGCGGTGCATGGCGGCAGCAACCTGCCGTTCGGCCTGATCGAAGCGATGCGGGTCTTGTTCCCCGAGAAAGAGTTTCTGGAACTGGTGCACCGCATTGACCGCGACACCTCGGGGCTGTTGATGGTGGCCGAAAAGCGCAGCGTGCTGCGGGAGCTGCATGAGCAGCTGCGTCAGGGCCGCATGCGCAAGACCTACGTTGCGCTGCTGGCCGGGCAATTGAAGGGTGGCCAGCACAAAGTGACCGCGCCCCTGTTCAAAACCAATCTGCCCAATGGCGAGCGCATCGTTCGCGTCAATAACGAGGAAGGCAAGCCTTCGGAAACGGTATTCCGTGTGATTGAGCGCTTTGAGCATGCCACCTTGGTCGAGGCTTCGCCGCTGACCGGCCGCACGCACCAGATCCGGGTCCATGCCCAGTTTCTGGGACACCCCATTCTGGGGGATGAGAAATACGGCAATGATGACGCGGGCAAAGCGGCCAGGGCCTGGGGCTTGAACCGGCTGTTCCTGCATGCGCGCGACCTGACGTTGAAAATGCCCGACAAACCTGAACCGCTGAAATTCACCTGTCCGTTGGCCCCCGAATTGCAAGCCGTGGTGGAGTACCTGCGCCGTGCCAAGTCCTGAGCTGATCATTTTCGATTGGGACGGTACGCTGATGGATTCGGCGGCCCATATTGTCGACAGCCTGCAACAGGCGGCGATTGATCTGCTGCAGCCGGTTCCGGCGGCGGCCGATTGCCGCCACATCATCGGACTGGCGCTGCCCATCGCGATTCAACAATTGTTCCCGCATGCGGATGAGGATGTCCGCGAATTGTTGCGGCAGCGGTATGCCTGGCACTACGTGGCGGGCAGCGAGGAAAAAAGCGGCCTTTTCCCCGGGGCGCTGGAACTGCTGGAAACGCTGTTGAATGAAAACCGCCTCCTGGCTGTGGCTACCGGCAAGACCCGCATCGGGCTGGACCGCGTGCTGGCCCAAACTGGGCTGGCCGATTATTTCGTGATTACCCGTTGCGCTGATGAAAGCGCCTCCAAACCCGACCCGCTGATGTTGAGCCAGATTCTGGCCCATACCGGCAAGCGCATTGACCAGGCGGTGATGATCGGAGATACCTCTTATGATTTGGCGATGGCCAAGGCGCTGGACATGCCGCGCATCGGTGTCAGTTACGGCGCGCATGCCGTTGATCTGCTGCTGCCCCACGAACCGCATGTCATCGTCGACCATGTATCGGAACTGTACAAGAACCTTGTCTGAAGCCTTGAATTAAGGTCTGCGGAACCGTATCAAGCATTAATCATCAACAGGCAGTGAGAAATACCATGAGTGAGTGGCCGTCGCCCCAGAAACCGGGTCAGGAATGGCAAATTCTCGAAAAGGCCGTCATGGCTTCCATCGAGGAACAGAAACGGGCGCGCCGTTGGGGAATTTTCTTCAAGGTAGTGACCCTGCTTTACATACTGCTGTTCCTGTCGCTGATCTTCTCGGGCGGCCATCATGGCGGAGCCAAGGTGGAGGGCAGCAGTGGTGATCATACGGCGGTGGTGGAAATACGCGGTGAAATTGCCGATGGCAGCGATGCCAATGCTGACGACATTATCGACGGCTTACGGGATGCGTTCGAGGCCAAGCATAGCAAGGCGGTGATCCTGAGCATCAACAGTCCGGGCGGCAGCCCGGTGCAGTCGGCCTATGTCTACGATGAGATCCGCAAGCTGCGCGCCGAGCACAAGAGCAAGAAGGTCTACGCGGTGATCTCGGATCTGGGTGCGTCGGGAGCCTATTACATCGCGGCCGCGGCGGATGAGATTTATGTCAGTCCGGCCAGCCTGGTCGGTTCCATCGGCGTCATCATGCCGGGCGTCGGTGTTCAGGGCCTGTTGCAGAAAGTGGGCGTGGAAGACCGCACCATGACCGCCGGCCAGCACAAAGCGATCATGAATCCGATGGCGCCGGTCAGCCCGGAGGAAAAGGCGCATGTTCAGAAGATGCTGAATACCATTCATCAGCAATTCATCAGCGCGGTGAAACAGGGCCGCGGCCAGCGCCTGAAAGAAACGCCGGACATGTTTTCCGGGTTGTTCTGGACCGGCCAGCAGGCAGTGGAGATGGGCTTGGCTGACGGTTTCGGTTCGGTCAAGACCGTGGCCAAGCAGGCCGGTGCGGAAGATCTGGTGGATTACACCTCGGAAAAAAGCCCGATGGACAGTTTGATCCGCAAGCTGGGTGCCAGCATGGGAGAGTCGATCGCGGCCAAGCTGGACCTTGGCGACAGCATCCGCCTTCGCTGATCCCTGATACCCTGCAACCCAAAACCGGGGGCGGCATGCCCCCGGTTTTTTTTGCCTGTCAGGGCAATGACAGCCCCTCGTCCAGCAGGAAGCCAGTCAGGGTAATAAGCGGTAACCCGATCAGGCTGGTGGGGTCATTACTCTCGATGCCGGTAAACAGGGCGATGCCCAGGCCTTCCGCCTTGAAGCTGCCGGCGCAATCCAGCGGCTGTTCCCGGTCGACATAGCGCTCTATCACCGCCATCGACAGCCGGCGGAAATTGACGGTCGTGGTGTTGACGGCGCGGTGGATGATGCCGGTGCGGGTATTGAACAGGCTCACGCCGGTATGGAAAGCGATGCGGCGGCCGCTGAAGCGCTGCAGTTGCGCCACGGCCGCCGCGCGGTGGCCGGGTTTGCCAACGATGTCGTTGTCACACGCCGCCGTCTGGTCGGAGCCGATAATCAGATGATCCGGGAAGGCGGCGGCCAAAGCCCGGGCCTTTGCTTCCGCCAGGCGCAGTGCCAGTTCAACCGGCGTTTCCCCGGGTAATGAAAGCTCTTCCACCTCGGGCTTCGCCTGAATAAAATCCGGGGTGAGCCGCCGCAGCAATGCTGCGCGGTAAGGGGAGGTTGAAGCCAATACCAGAGCGGGTGTCATGGAAAATTCGTTCCTGTTTGTCTACGGCAGTCTGCGTCCCGGGGCCGGGCACGTCATGGGTGACCGCTTGGCCGGGCAGGGCCACTGGCTGGGAAAGGCCAGCATTCGCGGAGATCTCTACCGGGTGAGCTGGTATCCGGCGCTGGTGCCGGGCAACGGCCGGGTGACAGGGGATGTTTACGGGGTTCCGGAAAGCCTGTGGACGGATCTGGACCATTTTGAGGAGGCGGACCGGCCAGACCCGGAGTATCGGCGTCTGGTCAGTCCGGTGCAACTGGAATCCGGCTTGTGGCTGGATGCCTGGGTCTACTGGTATAACAGGCCCGTGGCGGGTCTGACACCGGTCAGGGGCGGAGACTGGCTGAACGCGCCACCTTGACCTCGGGAGCGCTGGCCGCATCCAGCAGCACTTGGCCCGCCTCACGCACAAACGCTTCGTCTTCCGGCTTTTCCTTGGCGTTGGGGTCGGGGGCGTCCACGGTGTCGGGATTGCCGTCCGGATCGGCGGCCGCTTCGGCTTCGCGCCAAGTTTTCAGCAGTTCCTGTCCTTTCTCCTTGCGTCGGGCATTTTCAATGGCCAGACGCTTCTCGTCCAAATCGTCCTGTTCTTGCTTGCGTGCCTTTTCATTCAGTGAGATGGCGGTGTTTTTCTTCAGCGCGTCCGCCAGCGTGATTTGTGAATTGAGGTACTTGAAGTCCGGATCACTGTTCTGGCGCTGCTGGGAAAGCAGGCGCAGGCGGGTCAGCTGTTTGTTGTAACCGGGATAAGGCAGGTAGCGTGCCGGGGGAATGGTGTCCCAGGGCAAGGCATTCTGCAGCGCCGATTCACCGATATCGGTATTGTCATAGATGTTCGGGAAGGCGATATCCGGCTCCACGCCCTTGTGCTGGGTGCTGCCGCCGGAAATGCGGTAGAACTTGGCTTCGGTGACTTTCAACTGGCCATAGTTCAGGTCACGCAGTGACTGAACCGTGCCCTTGCCGAAGCTGGTCGAGCCGACAATCAGGCCGCGCCCGTAATCCTGGATGGCGCCGGCGAAAATTTCGGCGGCGGAGGCCGACAGCCGGTTAACCATCACGACCAGCGGGCCATCGTATTCGACGGAGGGGTCCGAATCGCCCATGACTTCGACATCGCCGTTGGCGCTGCGGATCTGCACGGTGGGTCCGGTCTCGATGAACAGGCCGACCAGGGAGTTGGCCTCGGTGAGGGAGCCGCCGCCGTTGTTGCGCAGGTCCAGCACCATGCCATCGATGTTTTCGGTCTTCAATTCATCAATCAGCTTGCGGACATCGCGGGTGGTGCTGCGATAGTTGGGGTCGCCGGATTGCATGCCCTGAAAGTCGGCGTAGAACGTTGGCAGCTTGATGACACCGATCCGGTAGGTGCGGTCGTTGCGGGTAATTTCAACCACCCGTTTCTGGGCGGCCTGTTCTTCCAGCTTGATGGTGTTGCGGACAATGGTCACCAGCTTGGTCTGATGCTCGTCCGCGGCTCCGGCGGGGATGACCTGCAGCCGCACCTGACTGCCTTTCGGCCCGCGGATCAGATCCACGACCTCATCAATCCGCCAACCGACCACATCGACAAAGTCATCGTTGCCTTGGGCAATCGCAACGATGCGGTCGCCCGGCGCCAGTTGCTTGGACTTGTCGGCGGGGCCGGCGGGAACCAGGCGCACGATCTTGGTGTACTCGTCATCGTTCTGCAGCACCGCGCCGATGCCTTCCAGCGACAGGCTCATGTTGATGTTGAAATTCTCGGAGGTGCGCGGTGAGAAATATTCGGTATGAGGATCGTAGCTTTCCGCCAGCGAGTTCATGAACGCCTGGAACACGTCATCCGGGCGGGTGCGCATCAGGTTGTTCATCTGGGTCTGGTAACGCTTGATCAGCAGTTTCTGGATATCGGTGTCGGATTTTCCGGCCAGCCGCAGGCTAATGACGG
Organism: Fluviicoccus sp.; assembly: GCA_036279775.1. Classification (GTDB taxonomy): domain Bacteria; phylum Pseudomonadota; class Gammaproteobacteria; order Pseudomonadales; family Moraxellaceae; genus Fluviicoccus. The sequence goes on from DASUIM010000171.1 coordinate 6,509, forward strand.
CGGCGACGAGCCGCTTGCGCCACAATTCGTCCAGTTCGGCGGCGTTGCGCGCCCAGGGAGCATTGTCACGCTTGGTTTCAAGGGATTGGTGATTGCTGATATCCAGCTTGTCCACGCCCTTTTCCAGGGTGCCCAGAACGTAATCAAGACGCTCCGTGGCGCGCTTTTGAAAGCGGGAATATATGGAAAACACATTATCCAGATCGCCCCGGGCAATTTCGTCATCCAGGGTCAGCCGGTATGCCTGGAAGGCGGCAATGTCACTGGCTACAAAATAGCTGCGGCCGCCGTCCAGATCCTTCAGGTAGCGGTCCAGTACCTGGGAGGACAGGGCGTCATTGAATTTGCGATGCTCATAATGAAGATGCTTGAGCAGGGTCACGCTGCTGCGCGCGGCCTTTTTCTCATCGGCGGTGGGCAGAAGCGGCGCGGGAGCGGAAGCCTGCTTGGCGAAAACCGCTGAAAAGAATATGGCGCCGCCGAATGCAGCCGCCCACACAACATATTTTTTACGCTTGAGAATTGCCATGAGAGTCTTGCTGGAAGTCACGCGCGGCGGAATGCCGACCCGACCTGATTATAGAGAGGACCTTGGGGTTTTTATAGCGGCTGGCTCCCAAAAAACACAGGCTTTATCGTACGTCCTTCGTTATTATTGCCGGCTTGTCCGGATAGTGGGAGAAAACAACATGATCGGCTCGGTAATGCTGGATTTGAAGGGAACGGAACTGGCCCCCGAAGAGCGTGAGGTGCTGTTGCACCCCCAGACCGGCGGCGTGATTTTCTTTGCCCGTAATTTCGAGGGGCCGGAACAGATCCAGGCCCTGACCGCCAGTATCCGCCGCGTGCGTCCCGAGCTGATCCTGGCGGTTGACCAGGAGGGCGGTCGGGTGCAGCGTTTCCGCGAAGGTTTCGTGCGCATCCCCCCGATGATGACCTTGGGCAACCAGTTCGCATCCAGCCCGGAGAAGGCCCGGCAACTGGCGTATGAGTGGGGCTGGCTGATGGCGACGGAGGTGCTGTCGGTGGGCGTGGATATCAGTTTTGCCCCGATCCTTGATCTGGACAACGGACTGAGCAAAGTGATCGGCGACCGCTCCTTCCATGCCGAACCCGAGGTGGCGATTGCCTTGCTCGGACCGTTCATCAAGGGCATGCATGATGCCGGGATGGCCGCGACCGGCAAGCACTTTCCGGGACACGGTTCCGTCGAGGCGGATTCGCATGTCGCCATTCCGGTCGATCCCCGCACCTTCGCCGAAATCGAGGCGCATGACCTCAAGCCCTTCGCGGTGCTGGCGTCGGCTCTGCAAGGCATCATGCCCGCCCATGTCATTTTCCCGGAAATGGACGACAAGCCCGCCGGATTTTCGCCGATCTGGCTGCAGGATGTCCTGCGCCGCCGTATCGGTTTCCGGGGCGTGATCTTCTCGGATGACCTGAGTATGGAAGGCGCGGGCGTGGCCGGTTCCTATGCGGACCGGGCGGAAGCCGCGCTGTCGGCCGGTTGCGACATGGTGCTGGTCTGCAACAAGCCTGAAGCAGCCATTCAGGTGCTGGAGTCGAGGGAAGGCAAGCCCCTGCCTGAACAGTCCCGTTTCGAGGCGCTGCGCGGCCGCCGCAAGCTGGCCTGGAGCGAATTGCCGCGCCATCCGCAATGGCTGGCGGCGGAAGAGGGTATTCGCCGCCTGATGACGGCTTGAGCTCTTGTTGATCCGGAGGCGGTTATTCCGTCTCCACGCATCACTCCATTCCGGGAAATCATGTTGAACCGTTTAAGCGTTGCCGTACTGCTTTGCCTGCTGCTGTCCGCCTGCGGGCTGGAGGATTTGCGCCAGTTGCTCGCCCCGGCGGAACAGTCCGCCAGCGCCGGTGTTCCGGCTAACTTGCCGCATACACCCGCCACCTTCGATCTGGCGAAGAAAAAACTCTATAACGATATCTATCAAGGACATACCAAGACTTTCTACTGTGGTTGCGACTTTGATCCGCGCTCGCGGCGCGTGATGCCGGAAAGTTGCGGCTTCCATCCCCGGAAAAATCCCGAACGGGCTTCCCGCATCGAGGCTGAACACGTGATGCCCGCGCATCAGTTTGGAAATTTCCGCGAGTGCTGGCGGCATCCGGAAACCGTCTGCGGCGGCAAGATGTCCGGGCGCAAGTGCTGCGAGGAAAAGGACCCGGTCTTCACCACCGCACATAATGACTTGAACAACCTGTATCCGGCGGTTGGCGAGGTCAATGGCGACCGATCCAACTTCAACTGGGGGGAAATCCCCGGGGAAAAGCGCGAGTACGGCGCCTGCCCCATGGAGATTGACGAGTCCATCCGCCGCGCCGAGCCGCCGGAGGGTGTCAAAGGCGACATCGCCCGCACCATGTTCTATATGGAAAAGACCTACGGCTTCCGGCTTTCCGATCAGGACCGGAAGCTCTACAACGCCTGGAACCGGATGGATCCGCCGGATGACTGGGAACAGGAGCGGAATCGCCGCATTGCGCGGATTCAGGGGCAGGATAATCCCTTCATCAGTCGCTATGGCGAGCCGCCGGAGAATATCCGCGCTGACTCCGGACGCAGCGAGGCTCCGTCAGCGAAGGGTTTGGCGGATACACCCGCCGCCAAACCCGCTCCTGCGCCGGTAAGGGAACCGCCCGCGCCCGAGGGGACTTTACCGGCGAGAACGGATGCATTCAGCTGCCAGCCGCTCAAGTCCTGCTCCAAAATGTCCAGTTGCGAAGAGGCCATGTTCCAGTTGCAACAGTGTGGCAACAAGGCCATTGACGGTAATGATGACGGCATACCCTGCGTCTCCCTCTGCCGCCGTTGAGCCGGGGTGTGACAGCGTCAGGCTTGCAGCATGACGCCGCTGAGCGGGGAGTAATGCAGGCCGAATTCGTCGCTATGGCTTTCATAGAGGTGCATCCGATCCACCTCCCAAGTGCTTTCCCCCTGCAGGGTAATCCGTTGAGACAGTAGCGCCTGCACGCGCTGACGGTCCGTCCGTTCCAGATCGTGCGGGCAGCGGCCCAGCGTGATGTGGGGGTGGAACTCACGCGGCTCGATCAGATAGCCGGCCTGCTTCAGTGCCGCGGCCAGTTGTAGTTGCAGTGCGATCAGCGGCCGCGAGGGCTGCAGGCCAATCCACAAGACGCGCGGGTTGCCGAACGAGGGAAATGCGCCCAGATTTTCCAACTCCAGCCGAAAGCGGGGAAAGCTGCTGACCACTTGCGACATGACGTCCGTCAGTTTTTCCGTATGGCCTTCATCCAGTTCTCCCAGAAAGGCCGTGGTCAGGTGCATCAACTTCCCGGCTTGCCAATTCACTGGTAAATCAATGGATTGCATGGGTTTTTGCAAGTGGGTTAATGTGGTTTTGATCGGGGCCGGAATGGGAAGAGCCATGAACAGGCGTTTGCGGGTGGGAGTGATAATCGGTTCGGGCATGGCGGAACTCGTGTCCTGTGGGCGTGCCTGAGGCGAGTATGGGTCAAGGCGGGGGGCCATCGCAAAGTGCGGCCGCCCCGTCAACACCCGTTGCAATCAGCTGTTGCCGGATTCCAGTTTCATCGCGGCGAGCTTCTTTTCCATCATCCATTTGTTGATCTTCTGCTGTTCCAGTTCCTCCTTGCGCTTGGCATCCATTTCTTCCGCCGAGGAGTTGTCGAAGGTGAGCGAGGAAGACGCGGCGACGCCGGTGGTCGGTTCGCCGCGCTGGCTTTTCAGCTTGATGTTGAGGCGCAGCTGGTTGGCCGAGTCGGCATTGCGGATGGCTTCTTCATAGGAGATCGCGCCGGCGTTGTACAGGTCGAACAGCGCCCAGTCGAAGGTGCGCATGCCCAGCTCGCGGGACTTTTCCATGATCGGCTTGATCTCGTGGAATTCACCCTTGAAGATCAGTTCGGAAACCATTTGCGTGTTCAGCAGGATTTCAATCGCCGCACGGCGGCCCTTGCCGTCCTCGGTGCGCACCAGACGTTGCGAGACAATGCCGCGCAGGTTGGCGGACAGGTCCATCAGCAATTGGTTGCGACGCTCGTCCGGGAAGAAGTTGATGATGCGGTCGAAGGTCTGGTTGGTGTTGTTGGCGTGCAGGGTGCCCAGGCACAGGTGGCCGGTTTCGGCGAATGCGATGGCGTGTTCCATGGTCTCGGCGTCCCGGATTTCACCGATCAGGATCACGTCAGGCGCCTGGCGCAAGGTGTTCTTCAGGGCGTGGTGCCAGCTGTGGGTATCGACGCCGACCTCACGGTGGGTGATCAGCGATTGCTTGGGCTTGTGGACATATTCCACCGGATCTTCGACGGTAATGATGTGACCCTTGGAAGTGGCGTTGCGGTGGTCGATCATTGCCGCCAGCGAGGTGGACTTGCCGGAGCCGGTGCCGCCGACGACCAGCACCAGACCGCGCTTGTGCATGATCAGCTCTTTCAGCACATCCGGCAGCATCAGCTTTTCGAAGGTCGGAATTTCGGAGGAAATGGTGCGGATGACCATGCCGACGCATTGCTGCTGCACGAAGACATTGACACGGAAACGCGAAACATCCGGCACGTTGATGGCGAAGTTGCATTCCATTTCCCGGGCGAACTCCTCGCGCTGCGTCGGGTTCATGATGGCGTTGGCCAGTTCGCGGGTGATTTCGCCGGTCAGCTTCTGGCCGCTCATCGGCTGCATTTCACCGTTGGCCTTCATGCTGGGGGGGAAGTCGGCGGAAATGAACAGGTCGGAGCCTCCGGCCTGGCTCATGCGCGTCAGCAGCCGCATCATGAATGCGTGGGCTTGTTCTTCGGTAAATTGGGCCATCGTGTTTCTTCTTGTGCTTGGGCTCCGCGGAGCCGGGTTGTCGGAATGATGTGCGCTGTTGCCGGCGGATGACCGGTGCTGCCCGATAATACCGAAAGCGGGACGGATCGGATAAGCGTTTCCAGGCCACTATATCCGGAATCACGTCACAATTTTTATCGTCCCGGTCTATTTGAGCGCGGTCATCCGCCCAGTTTTTTCAGCAACTCGGTGACAAAGCCGGCGCGTTTTTCCGGTTCGGCCAGATTGGCGCTGATTTTCAGCTTGTCGCCGCCATCCATGCGGAACTGCGCGGGCTGGCTTTGCAGCAAGCGGATAATCGTGATCGGTTGCACCTTGGTGTCGCGGGCGAACTCCAGGCGGCCTCCCTGCGGACCGATATCGATCTTGCGGATGCCCAGCGCCGCCGCCTGCAGTTTCAGGCGGTGCGCGGCGAACAGGTTCTTCGCCGGTTCCGGCAGCAGGCCGAAGCGGTCGATCATTTCCACCTGCAATTCATCCAGCGCGTCAGCGGTTTCGGCATGGCTGATGCGCTTGTACATCAACAGGCGGTTGTGGACATCGGGCAGGTATTCATCGGGAATCAGCGCCGAGACCCGCAGGTTGACTTCGGCGGTCAGCTCCAGCGGCTGGTCCAGATTGGGCGTCTTGCCCGCCTTGATCGCCTTGACGGCGCGCTCCAGCATTTCCATGTACAGCGTAAAGCCGACGGCGTGCAGGTTGCCGCTCTGTTCCTCGCCCAGCAGTTCCCCGGCGCCGCGGATTTCCAGGTCCTCGCTGGCCAGCGCAAAGCCCGCGCCCAGTTCACCGGCGCGTTGAATGGCTTCCAGCCGCTTTTCGGCATCGGCGGTGAGCGCCTTTTTATGCGCGGTCAGCAAATAGGCGTAGGCCTGATGGTGCGAGCGCCCGACCCGGCCGCGCAACTGGTGCAGCTGCGCCAGGCCCAGTTTGTCGGCGCGTTCCATCAGGATGGTGTTGGCGGAGGGAATGTCGATGCCGGTCTCGATGATGGTCGAGCAGACCAGCACGTTGAACTGCTTGTGGTAGAACTGCTGCATTACCTGCTCCAGTTCACGCTCGCGCATCTGGCCGTGGGCGATGCCGATGCGGGCTTCCGGTATCAGGCCTTGCAGATCGGCGGCGCATTTCTCGATGGTGGCGACATCGTTGTGCAGGTAGTAGACCTGGCCGCCGCGCAGCAGTTCCCGCAGCACGGCCTCCTTGACGATGGCCGGGGTGTGTTCGTGGACAAAGGTCTTCACCGCCAGCCGCTTGGCGGGCGGCGTGGCGATGATCGACAGGTCGCGCAGTCCGGACAGCGCCATGTTCAACGTCCGGGGAATCGGCGTGGCGGTCAGGGTCAGCATGTCGACCTCGGCACGGCGGTTCTTCAGGGCTTCCTTGTGGCGGACCCCGAAACGGTGTTCCTCGTCGACGATCATCAACCCCAGTTGCTTGAACTGCACCGAGTCCTGCAGCAGCTTGTGCGTGCCGATGATGATGTCGATCTTCCCGGCTTCGAGGGCCTCCAGCGCCGCCTGCTGCTCCTTGGCGGTGCGGAAGCGGGAGAGGACTTCGATACGCACCGGCCAGTCGGCGAAGCGGTCGCGGAAGTTTTCATAATGCTGTTGCGCCAGCAGCGTGGTGGGCACCAGCACCGCCACCTGCTTGCCGTCCTGGATGGCGACGAAGGCGGCGCGCATCGCGACCTCCGTCTTGCCGAAGCCGACATCGCCGCACACCAGCCGGTCCATGGGGCGCGGGGCGCGCATGTCGGCCAGCGTGGACAGGATGGCGTTCGACTGGTCGGCGGTTTCCTCGAAGGGAAAGCCGGAGGCGAAGCGGCGGTATTCCGCGTCATCCAGCTTGAAGGCATAGCCGGCGCGCGCGGCGCGGCGGGCGCTGATGTTGAGCAGCTCGGCGGCGACATCGTGAATCTGTTCCGCCGCCTTGCGCTTTTCGCGTGACCAGTTCTCCGTACCCAGCTTGTGCAGCGGCGCGTGGGCGTCATCGGCGCCGGTGTAGCGGGCGATCAGGTGCAGGCTGGCGACCGGCACATACAGCTTGGCGCTGCCCGCGTATTCCAGCAGCAGGAACTCCTGCGACTGGCCGTCCATTTCCAGTGTGACCAAGCCATGATAGCGGCCGACGCCGTGATCGATATGCACCACCGGCGAACCCGGCGTCAGCTCGCTCAAGCTGCGGATCGCCAGTTCCGCCGCGCCTTCGCCGGTGGCGGCCTTGCGGCGGCGGCGCTGCATCACCCGCTGGCCGAACAGCTGCGACTCGGCGATCACGGTCAGGCCGGGCAGGCACAGCCCTCTTTCCAGCGGTGCGACCGTTAGGGCGAAGGTCAGATCGCCTTTCAGGAATTCTGTCCAGCCCGAGACCATCTGGGGTTTGGCCGCCAGCGGCTTCAGCAGCTCCAGCAGATTTTCGCGGCGTCCGGCGCTTTCCGCGCAGATCAGCACGCGCGTCTGGGTGGCGATGAACGCGGACAGCCCGGCCAGCGGCTGTTCGCTGCGGGAGTCAACCGGCAGGGCAGGCGGTTCGGTCAACGGCAGGTTGTACACACCGGCTTTTTCCGTTTCCGCCAGACCGTTCAACTGCAGCCGGGCGAAGCGGTTCAGCCCCGCAAACAGTTCGTTCTCACGCAGGAACAGCCGTTCCGGGGGCAGGATCGGCATCAGGCGGTCATGGCGGCGTTCCTCGTATCGGCTTTGAACCTCTTCCCAGAAATGCGCCAGCTGTGCGTGCGCCGAGCTTTCCAGCAACACCAGGGTATTGGCGGGCAGGTAGTCCAGCAGGCCCGACGTCTGTTCGAAAAACAGCGGCAGGTAATATTCGATCCCGGCGGACGCCAGTCCGCTGCTGACATCGCGGTAGACCGGGCACTGCTTGGGGTCGCCGTCAAAGCTGTCGGCCCATTGCTCCTTGAAGCGGCGGATGGCCGCCTTGTCAAAGGGGTATTCGCGCGCGGGCAGCAGTTCCAGCTGCGGGATGCTTTCGGTGGTGCGCTGGGTGTCAGGATTGAACAGGCGCAGACTCTCGATTTCGTTGTCGAACAGTTCAATCCGCACCGGTGCGGCCGCACCCATGGGGAAGATGTCCATCAGGCTGCCGCGCACCGCATATTCGCCATGCTCGTAGACGGTTTCAACCGCGTGATAGCCCACCGCTTCCAGTTGCTGGCGGGTCTGGTCCAGGTCAAAGCGCTGGCCGCATCTCAGGCTGAAGCTTTGGGCGGCCAGCCAGGAAGCCGGGGCGAGGCGCTGGGCCAGCGTGGCGATGCCGGCAATGACCAGTCCGGTACCAAGAGTCGACAGACCGGCCAGAATGCGCAGGCGATCGGAAATGATGTCCTGATGGGGCGACAGCTGGTCGTAGGGCAGGGTTTCCCAGTCGGGGAAATGCCGCACCGGCAGTTCCGGGGCGCTGAAGAAGCGCACTTCGTCTTCGAGGCGGGCGGCCTGCTGGCTGTCCGCCGTGACCAGCAAAACCGGTCCGGGCCACTGACGCACCGCTTCCGCCACCGCCAGGCCCATGCCCGATCCGGCCAGCGATGCCCAGGTCTTGCGGTCGTGGGAACCGGCGGGCAGGGGGGCGAGAGGGCTGAGCAGCGCGTGTTTCATGGCGGGAAGGTCCGGGAGTGGTTCATGCGGCATTTTGTCGCGGGGGATTGTAACGGATTTGACGGCCGGGGGAACGAGGACGCATCATCAACAGCCCGCTCAACCCCAGGTTTCACCGGACATGTCCGCTCGTCCCTTGCCGTTCCATTCGCCCCTGGCCGTCCTGATCGGGCTGCGCTGGGTGGCTATTGCCGGGCAGTCGCTGGCGGTGGGTATCGTTCAGGGCCATCTGGAGATGACGATTCCATTGTTGCCGCTGTTCCTGATCCTGCTGGGACAGGTGCTGTTCAATCTGGTGTCCATGCGGATGCTGATCCGCAGCCGCCCCGGCGTTATCCGGGAAGATCATCTGGCCCTGCAATTCACGTTTGATACGCTGGCGCTGGCCGCCATGCTGTTTTTCACTGGCGGCGCCTTCAATCCCTTTTCTTCGCTGTTTCTGGTGCCGCTGGCCATAGCCGCCGTCATGCTGCCCTTGGCGTATACCTGCGCGCTTGTGATCCTGACAGTATTCCTTTACCGCAGCCTGATGGAAAACAGCATTCCCCTGCCGGATCCGCCGGCGGTGCTGGCCAGCAGCCTGTCGCTGCATCTGGCGGGCATGTGGATCAACTTCATCATCAGCGCCTGCCTGATCGCCGGGTTCGTCTGCTATCAGGCGTACCGGTTGCGCGCCAGCTCCCGGGAGCTGCGCGACATGCGTGAGCAGAATCTGCGTCAGGAACAGATCCTGGCCTTGGGCGTACTGGCGGCGGGCACCGCGCATGAGCTGGGCACGCCCCTGGCGACCATGGCGGTGGTGACGGCCGACCTGGAGCACGATGTACCCGAACCGTTGAAGGAGGACGTTCGCCTGCTGCAACAGCAGATCGGGGTTTGCAAGGAAACGCTGGCGCGTCTGGTGCGCGAGGTCCGCGAGGGGCGACTGGAAACGGTGGCGGTGCCGGTCGCGGAATTTATCAGCCGGGTGCTGCATCATTTTGAATTGCTGCGGCCGGCAGTGCGCGTCGATGCCGGGGACGGCGGCCGCTCGGTTCGGGCGTTGCTGCCGGTCAGTCGTCAGCTGGAACAGGCCATCCTCAATTTCCTGAACAACGCCGCCGATGTGTCTCCGCAAGATGTGGCGATGCAGGTTAGCGCTAGTGACGGGCGGGTCGTTATGGATGTCATGGATCGGGGGCCGGGGTTTTCCCCCGCTATTTTGCGACAGGCCGGAAACCGGATCGTCGGCACCCCGGAGGATGAAACCGGGGGCATGGGGATCGGGTTGTTGTTGTCCAATGCCACGATCGAGGGACAAGGCGGCGTGGTGCGGGTATCGGTGCGCGAGGGCGGCGGCAGCCTGGTGCGGGTTATCCTGCCGGTCTTGAGGGAGGCGGTTGATGAGTGAGATGGAAGCGCCGCTGCTGTTGCTGGCGGATGATGATGAAACATTCCGCCGCGTTTTGCAGCGCGCCATGATCCGGCGCGGCTACGAGGTCATGACCGCGGATTGCGCGGAAGCCGCGTTGGTGCTGGCGCGCGCCAATCCGCCGGAATTCGCGGTGATCGACTTGCGCATGCCGGGCGCGTCCGGCCTGGATCTGGTGCGTGGTCTGCATGGGCTGGATGAGCAGACCCGGATCGTGGTGCTGACCGGATACGCCAGCATCGCCACGGCGGTGGAGGCCATCAAGCTGGGGGCGGTGCATTATCTGGCGAAGCCCGCCACGCCGGATGAAATCATCGCCGCCTTCGGGCGCGTCGAGGGCACGACCGAACTGGACATACCCGATGATCCCATGTCCGTCGACCGTCTGGAATGGGAGCACATCCACAAGGTGTTGCAGGAGCATGATGGAAATGTGTCGGCCACGGCCCGGGCACTGAAAATGCATCGCCGCACCCTGCAACGCAAGCTGGCCAAATATCCGGTGCGCGCCTAGGCTGCGACACTATGCCGCATGGGCGGACGGGAGCGGCAAGGTTATGATGGCCGGGACTCATGCAGACAAGGATGTCGCCCCCGTCCTGATCACGACACCTGCCTCAAGCGGCCCCGGTTCTCGGGAACATCAGGACATTGCCCGATTCGTTGCCCGGCAGATGCAGGAATGCCTTCAGCTCGGCCTTTTTCATGTTGGCATCGTCATAGCCCAGCTGGATCAGCTCCTGGCAGTAGGGCGCTTCAAACAGCAGATAGCTCAGCACACCCGAGCCGCTGCGCTGCGTCGCGCCGGAACCCCGGACAAAAGTCCGGATGCTTTTCGGCAAATGCCGGGCATGGCGCATGGCGATGCGGTCCAGCGTGCGGCTGGAAGGTGAAATTACCAGCACATCGACATGTTTCAGCGTGACATGCTGCGCACGGGTTTCGTCGGGGATATGGCTGATCGTGCGGTTGATCCGCGTCAGGCGTTCGATATCGGCTTCCAGGCTGTCAATAAATGAACTGTTGAGGATGTTGGCCACGATTTGGGCAATGCTGGGATAGCGCGTGGTCTTTTCACGCTGCTGCCGGTCGCCGTCGCTGCTGACCCCGACCACCAGGACCTTCTCAGCGCCCAAGTGCAGCGCCGGGCTGATCGGCGCCAGTTGCCGCAGCGCGCCGTCGCCGAAGAACTCACGATTGATATGCACGGCCGGAAAAAGCAGCGGAATCGCCGCCGAGGCCAGCAGGTGGTCAATCGCGATTTGGGTCTTGACGCCAACGCGCCTGGCGCGCTTCCAGCCTTCCAGATCGCGGTTGCCCTGAAAGAAACTGACGGACTCCCCGCTGGTATAGCCGGAAGCCGTAATGCTGACGGCCTTCAGGTAGCCCGCCTCGATGATTTCGCCGATGCGCCCCAACGCCAGTTCCCTCCCCAGCAGTTCGCGCAATGGTCCGTTATCGAGCAGGGAAACGGGGAGGTCATTCTTCAGCCGGCCGAAGCCCATGGTCCACAGGAAGCGGAGGGCGCACTTCATGACGCCGGGCCAGTCCGTCCGATAAACCTGATGGCACCGGAAATTGGCCCAGACTGACTCCAGATGCGCCACGGCTTCCTGCAGGCAATCGCCATGACAGGCCAGTCCGGCGGCGTTAAGGCCCCCCGCCGACGTCCCGCAGATAACCGGGAATGGGTTGTAGCACACCGGCGGCAACAGCTCGCTGATCGCCTTGAGGACACCGACCTGATAGGCCGCGCGGGCGCCGCCGCCCGAAAGCACCAGTCCGATCGTGGGGGTCTTGGCGTCAGTCATGATCCATCCGTAATGCACTGTTTTCCTGAGTGTAGTAGCCTTCAGGGAATTAGCGAACCCGTGCCTGACCCGGCCGTTCACGGGGTGGTATGGACGCCCCTGCCGAAAAAGGGCATGCTCGGAAGACCAAGGAATGTGCAAACAATGTAAAAACAGGAATTCGGCCAATGAATTTTGGTGTCGATCACTGTTGTACCCGGACAATTCTGACTAGAATCGGGTGAAGCGGGCTTTGCAATTCCGGTGGCCCGGCTACAATGAATAAGAACTAGAATGACCTGTGTTCCATACGGTACGTAATGAGAGGGAGTGGGCATAATGGCAGTACTGACGGCAAGCTCTGCGGATGGCAAGGAGCTGATAATTAAAATCAAGGGCCGCTTCGACTTTAGTACCCACCAGGAATTCCGCGGCGCCTATGAACAGGCGCCTCACGACATGGTGACCTTTGTGGTCGACCTGAAGGACACCACCTATCTGGACAGTTCCGCGCTGGGCATGCTGCTGCTGCTGCGCGACCATGCCGGCGGCGATATTTCCAACGTGCGCATTGTCAATTGCAATGCCGACGTCAAGAAGATCCTGGCCATTTCCAATTTTGAACAGCTGTTCACGATCCAGTAACAGGAACTGCCGCCTTGCGTCTGCTTATTGCTGAAGACAATCCCAGTGACCGCCTCATTCTTGCCAACCTGATCAAGCGTCTGGGTCATGATGTGACCTTGGCCGTTGACGGGGAGGAAGCTGTCCGCCTGTTTGAAGAACAACGCCCCGACATCCTGCTGCTGGATGTGATGATGCCGAACATGAACGGCATCGAGGCGGCACGCCAGATTCGCCAGCGCGCCGGTGAGGATCTGGTTCCCATTATTTTCCTGACCTCGTTGAACGAAGCCAGTGATCTGGCCGAATGCCTGGAAGCTGGTGGCGATGATTTCCTGAGCAAGCCATACAACCCGGTGGTCATCAAGGCAAAGATCCACGCCTTTTCGCGCATGCGCCGTCTGCACACCGAAATCCAGCGCCAGCGTGAACATCTGGTGCAGGAACAGATTGCCGCCAAGAGCATTTTTGACAAGATCGCCCATTACGGCGTCCTGAACTCCCCGAATATCCGTTACCTGATTTCACCCAAGGCCATCTTCAATGGCGACGTGGTGCTGGCCGCGCGCCAGCCCAACGGCGACCTGCTGGTGCTGCTGGGTGATTTCACCGGACATGGCCTGCCTGCCGCCATCGGCGCGCTGCCGTTGGCGGAAGTATTTCACGGCATGGTTTCCAAGGGCTTCGCCCTGGAGGATGTGCTGCGCGAAGTCAATGGCAAGCTGAAGAGCATCCTGCCGATCGGCGTCTTTTGCTGCGCCACGGCGGTGCAGCTCAGCTTTCGCAACCGCAGCATTGAAGTCTGGGCGGGCGGATTGCCGGAAGGCGTTATCTTCAACGAGCGTACCGGCCTGCTGAAGCCCATCGCCTCCAAGCATCTGCCATTGGGTATCCTGGGGGCGTCTCAGTTCCGTTACGAGCCCAATATTTATGAAATGGACCCGGACGATGTCGTGTACCTGTGGTCCGACGGCCTGATTGAAACCCAGGGCAAGGACGGCGACATGTTCGGTCTGGACCGCCTGACCGAGGTGTTCAAGGAAGCCGAGCCGGAAGGCAGCGTCTTTGACCGCATCCTGTCGCGGGTCAAGGAGTTCGGCGTTGTCAACGAAGAACAGAATGACGACCACACCCTGATTGAAGTCCGCATGCAGGAGGCCCCGACGCTGGCGCTGGACCAGCCGTTGTCGATCAAGCCGCGCATGGTTCATCGCGGACTGGCGGACTGGTCATTCAGTTGCGAATTCGGGACGGAGTCGCTGCGCTTGTTCGATCCCGTGCCGCTGCTGACGCATTTCCTGATTCAGGTGCCGGGTCTGAAGCCCTACACCAATACCCTGAACACCATTCTGGCCGAATTGTATTCCAATGCGCTGGAGCACGGCATCCTGCAACTGGATTCCGCCCTCAAGAGCACGGCTGACGGCTTTGCCACTTATTATGCTTTGCGCCATGAGCGCCTGAATGACCTGGAAAGCGGAGCGGTTCGCTTCGACATGAGTCATGACCCCAGTGAAAAGGGCGGCGTGCTGGTGCTGGAGGTCTCGGATACCGGCTCGGGCTTCATGGGCGGGCGAGGAGCCTCCGGCGATGGCGGTATCACCCATTATTACGGTCGCGGCATCCGCCTGATCGAATCGCTGTGCCGGAAAATGGAATTTGTCGCGCCGGGCAATCGTGTCCGCGTTGAATTCGAGTGGAACTGGCTATAACAACAAACGTTGCCGGGAGAAAAGGCCGTGCATCTTGATGCCCTCCAGTTGAAAGAGTTGAAGGAAGTTCTGGAAGACGAGTTTCGCGTGTTGGTGGAAACTTATCTGCAGGACGCGGTTTTGCGGCTTCAACTGATTCGCAAGGCTTTTGAGGCCGGTGACAGTGACGGTGGCCGTCAAGCGGCGCACAGCCTGAAAGGGGCCAGCGCCAATCTGGGCGCCAACCAGTTGTCAGCCATGTGCGAGAAGATCGAGCATGCCGCCAAGGGAGGCGGTATTGCCGCTTGCGGTGAGCTGATTGACCAGGTGGAAGCCGAGTTTGCCCAGGTCCGGATTGAGCTGCTGCAGCTGATTTGAGTCTGCGCAAAGGCAAAAAGAAAACCGGCTAATGCCGGTTTTCTTTTTGCCTTTGCGCAGAGTTAATCCCTAAATGATCGGCGTGTTCTTCAGCTTCTGCGAGGCGGTATCCAGCGCCTTCAGCACGCGCTCCTTGTCATAGTTGCGAATCTTATTGATATCCATGTGCATGGCAAAGCCATTCAGCTCGTGTTCAATCCAGTTGCTGCTTTCCTGAGTGTCCGACACGAAATCCACGACTTCCCACACCTGGACCGGCTTGGCGATGCCGCGCAGGGTCACGGCGCCTTTTTCCTTGCACATGATCTTGTCGCGCACCAGCATGTAGCTTTCATGTGAAATCAGGATTTCATCCGGAGAAGCCACGCTTTGCAGGCGTGCGGCCAGATTGGCGTCGCGGCCGATGATGGTATAGCTCATGCGGCTTTCCGAGCCGAAGTTGCCCACATGGCAATAACCGGTGGTGATACCCATGCGTACATGCAGCGGCCGTTCAATACCCATGCTTTGCCATTTCTGACGCAGGATCTGCATTTCCCGGCGCATTTCCACGGCCATGGAAACACAGGCCAAGGCATCTTCCTTGGCTCCGCGCGAGGTGGGGTCGCCGTAGAAAATGAGGATGGCGTCGCCGATGAATTTGTCGATGGTGCCGCCGTAGCGCAGCGCGATCTTCGACATGTGCTCGAAGTAGGTGTTGAGCATTTCCGTCAGGGCGTCGGGCGGCATTTCGTCCGAGGTTTCGGTGAAGTCCTTGATGTCCGAGAAGAAGATGGTGAGCTTCTTGCGCTGTGTTTGCAGACGGGCATCGCGCTTGCCGGTAAAGATGGATTCCCAGACTTGCGGCGGCAGGTATTTGATCAGCTTGCGCGAAGTCTGGAAGTGTTCTTCCTGTTGCTGAAGGATCTGGTTTTTGGCGATCAGCAGCGCGCGGGACTGCTGACGCGAATGAAATGAGGAAAAGCCGAAATACAACGCCGCGCCAATCAGGGAAACCAGGTTCACGGCCAATGGGGTTTCAATGGGGTGGTGGCTGATACCGAACAGCATGCCGCCGAAAAGGGCGCCCAGCAGGCAGAAGAAGCCGGTAAAAATCCATAGGAACATGTTGCCAAAGGACAGCACGGTGGCGTTGAGCATGGCAATGAACACCAGCATCGGCACAAGGGCGTATTGCAGCGCGGCAATGCCGAAGCCGGTCACCAGGCCGTCCAGCAACAGGGTAATGGCCAGTGCCTGTGTGGGGGCGGATTTTTGCAGGCGGCGGTGCAGCCAGGTCTGGCAAAACGGGATGGCCAGCGCCAGGGGAATGAAAACCGCGGTGCGAACCGCATAGATATTACTGAAGATGCCGGTGGCGAAAATACAGGCGGCAACAATGAACGCCAGCATCCGGGTGTGTTTGGCCCCAAGCTCCAACAGTTGATGCAGCGGTTGCGCGGGTTCAGGCATGCCTAAGACTCTGATTATTAAAATAGGGCGAGCAAAAAAACCAGTGCGGGGGTTCGGGACAGGTCGTAACCCGGCACTTTTACGCGATTCAAAGACTTCCGGTGTCAAATTCTCCTCAAAGATAAACACCCCACACTTTGAGGTCAAGTTATTGATTTTGATTTATTACCCAAGTGCTACAGAAACAACCGGCAATAGATTGCCTGAATTTTTCACTTGCCAAGCAAGCAACTGCTTGGTAATAATTGCGCGACTTGCAATACGCTCGTCCAAAAACTTGGGCGGGCTTGTCCCAACCCACCCCCTGCGAGGTACAACGGATGACAACAGAAGCTTATATATATGACGGCGTGCGCACGCCGCGTGGCAAGGGCAAGAAAGACGGCTCCCTGCACACGGTGAAACCGGTTGACCTGGTGGTGGGCCTGATGCACGCGCTGGAGCAACGCAACGGCGCGGAAATCAAGAATTACATCGACGACGTGGTGCTGGGTTGCGTAACCCCGGTCGGCGACCAGGGCGCTGACGTCGCCAAGACCGCCGCGCTGAAGGCGGGCTGGAACGACACCACCGCCGGTGTGCAGCTGAACCGATTCTGCGCCTCCGGTCTGGAAGCGGTCAATCTGGGCGCGATGAAGGTGCGTTCCGGTTTTGAAGACCTGGTGGTGGTGGGCGGCGTGGAATCCATGTCCCGCCTGCCGATGGGTTCCGACGGCGGCGCCTGGGCGATGGACCCGGAAACCAACCTGGAAACCGGTTTTGTGCCGCAAGGCATTGGCGCCGACCTGATCGCCACCATTGAAGGCTTCAGCCGCACCGACATTGACAACTTTGCCCTGCAATCGCAAAAGCGCGCCGCCGCCGCCCGCGCTAACGGTTATTTCAGCAAGTCGCTGGTGCCGGTCAAGGACTTCAACGGCCTGACCATTCTGGCCGAAGACGAGTTCATCAAGGCCAACTCCACGCTGGAAGGCCTGGCCGGTCTGAATCCCTCGTTCGCCATGATGGGCGAGATGGGCGGTTTCAATGCCGTGGCCCTGCAAAAATACCACTGGGTCGAGAAGATCAATCACGTCCATACCCCCGGCAACTCTTCGGGTATCGTTGACGGCGCGGCGTTGATGCTGATCGGCAATGAAGCCACCGGCAAGAAGCTGGGGCTAAAGCCGCGTGCCAAGATCATTGCTACCGCCGTTTCCGGCGCTGACCCGACCATCATGCTGACCGGCCCGGCTCCCGCCGCACGCAAGGCGCTGGCCAAGGCCGGTCTGGAAGCCAAGGACATCGACCTTTGGGAAATCAACGAAGCCTTCGCCTCGGTGGCCATGCGCTTCATGAAGGATATGGGCATCAAAGATGACATCGTCAACGTCAACGGCGGCTCCATCGCCATGGGCCACCCGCTGGGCGCGACCGGTTGCATGATTGTGCAAATCGCGCTGGACGAGCTGGAGCGTCGCGGCCTGAAGCGCGCGCTGTGCACCCTGTGCGTGGGCGGTGGCATGGGTATCGCCACCATCATCGAACGCGTTTGAGCCCCGGCCTAGAGTATTCAGAGAGATAACACCATGACCCAGACAGCTATCCGTTGGGAAAAAGACGCGGACAATATCGTCACCCTGACCCTGGATGACCCGACGTCGTCCGCCAACACCATGAACGAGCTGTACACCCGCTCCATGGCCGACACCGTGGCCCGCCTGCAAGCCGAGAAGGCCGACATCAAGGGCGTGATCGTCACTTCCGCCAAGAAAACCTTCTTCGCCGGCGGCGACCTGAAGACGCTGATCCAGGCCGGCCCGGAACACGCCGCCCAGTTTGAAGCCGGTGTCACCGAGATCAAGCGCCAGCTGCGCGTACTGGAAACCCTGGGCAAGCCTGTCGTGGCCGCCCTGAACGGCACCGCCCTGGGCGGCGGCCTGGAAATTGCCCTGGCCTGCCATCGCCGTATTGCCCTGAACAACCCCAAGGCCGAGTTCGGCCTGCCCGAAGTCAGCCTGGGTCTGCTGCCCGGCGGCGGCGGCGTTACCCGCATCGTGCGCATGCTGGGCATCCAGAACGGTCTGATGAACGTGCTGATGCAAGGCCAGCGCATGAAGCCTGCCAAGGCGCTGTCCGCCGGGATCATCGACGAAATCGCCGAGACCCCGGAAGACATGATCGCCAAGGCCCGCGCCTGGATTCTGGCCAACCCGGCCGCCCAGCAAGCCTGGGACGTGAAGGGTTACAAGATGCCCGGCGGTACCCCGAGCACTCCTGCACTGGCGATGAACCTGCCCGCGTTCCCCTCCAACCTGCGCAAGCAGCTGAAGGGCGCCCAGGACAACTATCCCGCGCCGAAGGCGATCATGTGCGCCGCCGTGGAAGGTGCACAGGTTGATTTCGACAGTGCGCTGAAGATTGAAGGCCGTTACTTCACCAAGCTGGCCGTGGGCAAGCACTCGAAGAACATGATCAAGGCCTTCT
The DNA here is from genome assembly GCA_036279775.1 of Fluviicoccus sp. Taxonomy (GTDB): domain Bacteria; phylum Pseudomonadota; class Gammaproteobacteria; order Pseudomonadales; family Moraxellaceae; genus Fluviicoccus. The sequence continues at coordinate 24,760 of DASUIM010000171.1, forward strand.
TCTTCGACCTGCAAAAGATCAACGGCGGCGGTTCCCGTCCGTCCAAGACGACCTATCCCGAGTGGAAGAGCAAGAAGGTCGGTATCCTCGG
>DASUIM010000172.1:0-1064 GCA_036279775.1 Fluviicoccus sp.
TCCACCTTGAACGAACGCCACGGCTTGTCATCTTCCAGCCGCGCCCAGGTGCGGATGTTGCGCCGGGTGTCCGTCTTCACCGGCCGCCATTCGCCCTCGGGATGCAGGGCACCCGCCACAACCGGCTCCGCGACCGCCGCCGCCTTCGGTTTCACTTCCACCGCCTGCGCCAAACCGCCATGACAGGCCGCCAGCAACACCATCCATCCCGCAACTCGCTTGAAGCTGTTCATGTCATCACCTCGACTCATCGGTAAACCTGTCCTCCCCGTAATCTGTCACGACTATCTGTCAGTCATATGTCAGTGCCGGCCGCGCCGGAATGACATTTACTCGGGAAGTTATTGTGCTTGTTGGTCAGGAGGGTATCGGGACTAAAACGGCAGAGGCCGTTGCCCCGAAACTAGGCCTGTGGCAAGCGGGTTTCAAGAGGGTTTGGTCTGACTGTCCGACAAGGAAAGCAATTAATTGCGTTCTTGCGCCAACCGCGGCAAAACGGCGGCGTGAAATGATGACGGGCGGTGGCAAATTCCGGAAAAAAAGCCCGCGGCTGTTGTTATGCTTGGCGGAACAATAATCACAACCGACGGATTTCCGCGCCCATGACCACGCCCCCCGCCGAGCGGGCCGACGACCTCGACTACATCCGCCAGACGCTGGCGGCGCGGCCGCTGTTCTGCCATTTTCCCCGGCATCTGGAAGCGGATTTCCTGGAAACCCGGGTCAATTCCAGCCGGTTTTACATCCAGACCGGGCAAGGGCCGCTGCTGTTCATGTTTCTGGTGATCATCAGCGTGGCCTGGGTCTATTTCCCGACGATTTTCAGTGCCCAGAACTACCTGCAGATGAAATTCATCGAGGTGCCGCTGGGGCTCACCATCCTGTTCATCATTTTCGGCCACCGCATCCCGGCGGTACGCCGTCGTTTCCACCGGGTGATGTTCCCGGTGGCGCTGTTCCAGCTGACCGCCATCCAGCTGCACATCCAGATGTCGGCCGGAAACGGGTACTTCCTGTATTCCGTGCTCAACCTGCTGATCTGCATGCTGCTGATCGCACTGGGG
>DASUIM010000173.1:0-12763 GCA_036279775.1 Fluviicoccus sp.
CGGCCGTTGATGCTGACACGCCCCTGTGAAATGGCCTCTTCCATGTGACGGCGTGATCCAAGACCCACCCGGGCCAAGACTTTCTGCAACTTTTCGCTCATGGCTTCAGCCTATACTCACTCATTACTAACCAGGCCCTCGTTCGGCAGTTCTTTTTGTTTTGCGCCTGCCATTTGTGCTTCCAGGTCACGCGCGATGCTGTCGATATCACGAACAGCCGCCAGCGGGGGCAATTCAGCCAGGCTCTTGAGGCTGAATGCATCCAGGAATTGCCGCGTGGTCGCCAGCAGCGCGGGACGTCCGGGAACTTCCCGGTGCCCCGCCACGGCGATCCACTCTCGGTCCAGCAAGGTGCGGATGATCTGCGTGCTGACCACCACACCCCGTATATTTTCAATCTCGGCCCGCGTCACGGGCTGACGATACGCAATAATCGCCAAAGTTTCCAGCAACGCCCGCGAAAGGCGCTGCGGTTTTTCTTCCCACAGCTTGCCCACCCAGGGAGCGTAGCGCTGCCGGACCTGAAAACGGTAACCGGAACCGACCTCCGCCAGCTCCACCGCGCGATCAGCGCAGGCGGCCTGGATATCGGCGATGGCGCGCAGCACCTCCTGACGGCCGGGCTTTTCGCCGTCGGCAAAAAGCTGTTGCAGGCCTTCAACCGGCAATGGAACCGGGCTGGCGAAGATAGCACCCTCAACAATGCCCCGGATCAGCTTGCGATCTAGGCCCACGCCGACTCTCCGGGTTCCTGGCGACGGATATAGATGGGTGCAAAAACGGACTCCTGCACCAGCGATATCATTTTCTGCTTCAACAGTTCCAGGATGGCCATGAAGGTCACCACCACGCCCATGCGCCCTTCGTTGCGGGAGAACAACTCGTGGAAGACCACCGGCACATCATCCTGCAAACGCTCGATCACTTCACGCAGGCGCTGCTCCAGGGTCAGTCCCTCGGAAGCAATCACATGACTCTGACGCAGATCGGCGCGGCGCAGTATATCGCGCATGGCGTCCAGCAAACCGGGTAAATCACCAAACATCGGCTCTTCCGCCACCACAACCTTCAACGGTGCGTCAGCCATGGCCGCAAAAACGTCGCGACCTTCCTGGGGCAGTTCATCCAGATCCGCCGCCGCCTGCTTGAAGCGTTCGTACTCTTGCAAGCGGCGTACCAGCTCGGCGCGCGGATCATCCTCTTCCTCACCGGTCTGCACCGGCCGGGGCAGCAGCATGCGGGACTTGATTTCGGCCAGCAAGGCCGCCATCAACAGATACTCGGCCGCCAGATCGATATGCAGGACTTGCATCAGGTCGATATAAGCCAGGTACTGGTCGGTTATCCGGGAAATCGGGATATCCAGAATATCCAGATTTTGCTTGCGGATCAGGTACAGCAACAGGTCCAGCGGCCCTTCGAACGCCTCCAGCACCACGGCCAGCGCATCCGGCGGAATATACAGGTCTTCCGGCATTTCCGTCAGTGCTTCCCCGTACAAGCGCGCCACGACATCGGAATCAGCTTCCGGCGGGGTCTCGCGCTCGGGGGCGACGGGAATGTCCATGGACTTAACGGTAACCCAGCCCCATGGCGTCGCGCACATCCCGCAGGGTGTCCTCGGCCACGTCACGCGCCTTGTCCGCCCCTTCCGCCAGAATGCTGCGGATCAACTCCGGCTGCTCCTCGTACTCACGGCAGCGGATGCGCATCGGCGACAACTCTTCATTCACGGCGTCAATAACCGGCTTCTTGCACTCCAGACATCCGATGCCCGCCGAGCGGCAACCCTGCTGCACCCACTGGCGGGTGGCGTCATCGGAATACACCGTGTGCAGCTGCCAGACCGGACAGACATCCGGATTTCCGGCATCGGTGCGTCGGATGCGTTGCGGGTCGGTCGGCATGCGGCGTATCTTCTGGTCGACGCTGTCGGGGTCTTCGCGCAGGGAAATGGTGTTGCCATAGGACTTGGACATTTTCTGTCCGTCCAGCCCGGGCATCTTCGAGGCCGGCGTCAACAGCGGCTGCGGCTCGGGCAGGATGATCTTGCCGCTGCCTTCCAGCGAACCCAACAAGCGCTCCTTGTCGCCCAAGGTAATGTTCTGCTGGTCCTGGACCAGGGCGCGCGCGGTCAGCAGGGCCTCGTCATCACCGCTTTCCTGATACTTGCGGCGCAAATCCACATAAACCTTGGCGGCCTTCTTGCCCATCTTGGCAATACCGGCTTCGACCAGTTCTTCAAAACCGGGTTCGCGTCCGTACAGATGATTGAAGCGGCGCGCCACTTCCCGGGTCAGCTCGATGTGGGACACCTGATCGGCGCCTACCGGGACATGCCCGGCGCGATAAAGCAGGATATCGGCGCTTTGCAACAGGGGATAACCCAGGAAACCGTAGGTCGCCAGATCCTTTTCGCGCAGCTTTTCCTGCTGATCCTTGTAGGTAGGCACGCGTTCCAGCCAGCCCAAGGGAGTCATCATCGACAGCAGCAGGTGCAATTCGGCATGCTGGGGCATGCGCGACTGCACGAAAATGGTGGCAGCCTTGGGGTTTACACCGGCAGCCAGCCAGTCCACCACCATGCCGTAAACACTTTCCTGGATAATGCGCGGATCTTCATAGGAGGTGGTCAGGGCATGCCAGTCAGCGACAAAGAAGAAGCAGTCATGCTCGTACTGGAGGTTGACCCAATTCTTGAGAACGCCGTGGTAGTGCCCCAGATGCAGGCGGCCCGTGGGACGCATGCCCGACAGGACACGCGAGGAGGAAGAAACGACACTCATGGCTTTCCGGAAAACATGATCAGGATTGAATTCTTGGGATTATAACGGCGTACAGGGCCAAAAAAGAACGGCCTGCTCAACGGTTGGACAAATAAAAAAAGGCAGACCAATGCGGTCTGCCTGGATAAGCAAATTACCACCATCAACAAGGAGAGACGCCCAACCTCAGGCATCTGGCCAATGCTTAACTCCAAGATAAGCAATAGCCACATTTAGATGTTATTCGCTTTCAATCAATAACCGCAATACTCCATGTAAAAAAATGGCGTTAATTATCGAGTTTTAACAGGCTTTGCCGAATTTCAACGGAATGGGGCCGGATCCCCCGCGCCAATTCGCAGGATTTGAACGCCATCCTCCGCCGAAAGATCCACAACCGTGGTGGACAACATGGCGCCAAAACCTCCATTGATGACCAGATCCAGCTGTTTGCCCAGCGATTCATGGATTTCTTCCGGGTCATACAGCGGCTCCTCGGCGCCGGGCAACTGCAGGGTGGTTGTCAGCATCGGCTCATTCAACTCCGCCAGCAGACCCTGGCAAATGGCATGCTCCGGCACCCGCAGGCCGATGGTCTTGCGCTTGGGATGCATCAGCCGTTTCGGCACTTCGCTGCTGGCGGTCAGGATGAAGGTATACGCGCCCGGGGTATGGGCCTTCAGCAGACGATAAGTGGCATTGTCGACCTTGGCATAGGTGGCGATTTCCGACAAATCACGACACATCAGCGTGAAGTGATGGCGTTCGTCCAACTGGCGCAGGCGGATAATCCGCTGCAGGGCATCCTTGTCGCCCAAATGACAACCCAGCGCATAGGCCGAGTCGGTGGGATAGGCAATTACCCCGCCGCTGCGGATAATCCCTACCGCCTGCTTCAGCAAGCGCGGTTGGGGATTATCGGGGTGGATATGAAAATACTGGCTCATAATTCGTTAATGACCGGTTCGACGGACATTCCTGCTATTGGAAAAGCTCCCATACCGGCCGGCATCCCTTCGGCAGGTCGGGAAAAACACCCAGTTTCAGCCAGGGCATGTGGGCGCCATGATAATCACTGCCTTGCGAGGCGTGAAGCTCGAAACGCAATGACAACGCGGCCAATTGCTGCACGACATTGGTCTTCTCACTGCCGCTGCTGACTTCCATGCCCAGGCCGCCCGCCTCCCGGAATTCCTGCAACAACAGGCGCAAGCGGGTCTGCGACAAGCCATAACGAGAAGGATGGGCCAAGACCGGCACCCCTCCCGCCTCGCGGATCCAGGCCACGGCCTCCGCCAACGCCACCCAGGGAATCGGCACCGCGGCCGGCTTGCCTTCGGCCAGGAATTTATTGAAGGCCTGTTGCAGGTTGCGGACCTTGCCGGCATCCAGCAGATAACGGGCAAAATGCGTACGGCCGATACGGTCAGCGTCTCCCGATGCCGCCTGCAGCACCGCATCCCAGCAATCGCCCTGCCCCAATACCGCCAGACGGTCGGCAATTTGCCTGGCCCGGCGTCCCCGGGCACCTGCCTGACCCTGCAAATGGCGGCGCAATTCCGGGCTGGACTCATCAATCGCCAAGCCAAGCACATGCACCAGAGTTTTTCCCCACATGGCGGAGATTTCAACGCCGGATACCAGGCGGATGCCATTTGCCGCCGCCGCCAGGCGCGCCTCGGTCAAACCGGAAATGCTGTCATGGTCGGTCAGCGCCAAGACCTCGACACCACGTTGCGCCGCCAGGCTGAACAAGTCGGAAGGAGACAGGCTGCCATCGGAGTAAAGACTGTGGCTGTGAAGATCAATCGTTGGCATGACAGACTGGGGAAAGGGGTTTAACATCCACACTCTAACAGATTGACCCGCCCCTGCCCATTTTATGAAACCGTTGCTCGATTTTATTCCGCTGTTTGTTTTTTTCGGCGCTTATCATCTATATGACATATATATCGCCGCCGCCGCCCTGATCGTCAGTTCCATCCTTGTCTACGGTGGATTGCTGCTGGTGTCCCGCAAACTGGAGAAGGGCCAGTGGTTCACCCTGATCGCGACAATTGCCTTCAGCTCGATCACCTTGTTGCTGCATGACGAGACCTGGCTGAAGTGGAAGGCGCCGGTCATCAACTGGGTCTTTGCGCTGGTGTTTCTCGGCAGCCAGTTGGCGGGCCGGAAACCACTGGCGCGGGCCATGCTGGAACAGGCCTTTGAAATGCCGGATGCGCTCTGGAACCGGCTCAACCTGGCCTGGGTGGCCTTTTTTGCCGTGATGGGCGGGCTCAACGCTTTTGTCGCTTTCCACTACCCCGCCTACTGGGTCGACTTCAAGGTGCTGGGCAGCCTGGGCTTCACCATTGCGTTCATGATTGCGCAATTCGTCGTTCTGTCCCGATACCTGAAAAAAGAGGAGCAAGCCTGACCATGTGGTACGCCATTATTGCCGAGGATACACCCGGTTCGCTGGACAAGCGCCTGGCCGCACGTCCGGCGCATCTTGACCGCCTCAAGTCCTTGCAGGCGGAAGGACGCCTGCTGCTGGCCGGCCCGCATCCCGCCATTGACAGCAACGACCCCGGTGAAGCCGGTTTTACCGGCAGCCTGGTGCTGGCCGAATTTGACAGTCTGGAAGCCGCGCAGGCCTGGGCGGCCGCCGACCCCTATCAGGACGCTGGTGTCTATGACCGGGTCACGGTCAAGCCCTTCCGGAAAGTGCTGCCATGATCCGCCGCGCGACCGGACTGGCCTTGCTGCTCTTGGCCGGATCGCCGCACGCGGAACCGGTCGCCGGGCCCGCGGCCCAGTCAGCCCCATCCCCGGTCGCGGCGACGCCACCCACTGTCAAGTCGGCATCCGCCGCTATCGTCACCGTTTCCGCCGCCAAAACCGCAACCCCGGAAAACCCTCCCCCACCTGTCACCGGCAATGGTAACGGTAACGGTAACGGCAACATCCTGATTGACGGTTCGCTGACCCCGGCGCAACGCGCCCAACAGGATCTGCTGGCCAATGCCACGGCAATGAACCGGGCCAATCTCGAACTGCAAACCCGCAATCAGGCACTGCAATTGCAGAATGAGAACCTGAGTCTGCAAGTCAAATTGCTGCAACAGGACCAGAGCGCCGACGGCATTCGCAATGGCGCGCTGGCAGTCATTGCCGGGGTGTTGCTGGGTTGGTTCATGGCCGGGGCCGCCTCGAAGCGGACGCGCAAGCACTCATGGTGATTGTTCCCGCAGCGCTGGAGTGGCGCGACGGCCTGCCCTGGTCAAGCCAGTTCGGCGACATTTACTTTTCCGTGGATAACGGTCTGGCGGAGAAGCGCCATGTCTTTCTGGACGGCAATCGTCTGGCTGAGCGTTTTGCAGCTCTGCCCGCCGCAGGAAACTTCACCATTGCCGAAACCGGCTTTGGCACCGGCCTGAACTTCCTCTCGACCTGGCGGCTGTGGGAGCAAACCGCGCCCGAGGGTGCATGGCTGCATTTTGTGTCACTGGAAATGCATCCCCTGATCATCGAAGATCTCCGCCGGGCCCTGGCCCTGTGGCCGGAGTTGGCCGATCTGAGCGCGCCGCTACTGGAGCAATACCCCTTCCTGACCCCCGGCTGGCATCGTCTGCTGTTCCCCGACGCCCGGATCACGCTGACCCTGTTGCTGGGCGATGCCCGCCTCCTGCTGCCCGATCTGGAAGCCCGGGTTGACGCCTGGTTCCTGGACGGTTTTTCCCCCGACCTGAATCCGGAACTGTGGCAGCTGGAATTGCTGACGCATCTTGGCCGACTGAGCGTTCCCGGCGCAACCGCCGCAACCTATACCTCCGCAGGCGCGGTACGGCGGGCGTTCGCGGAATTCGGCTTTACGGCGCAACGGGTGAAAGGCTTTGGCCGCAAGCGCGAAATGCTGGTCGCGGTCCATCAGGCCAATCCCGTCGCGACGGCATCCACGGGGTTGGAACGTCCAACGCCGCCAATCGGCAGTAAGCGGGTGCTTATCATCGGCGCGGGCATTGCCGGAGTCAGCTGCGCCCGCGCCCTGGCATTGCGCGGCTGGCAAGTGACGCTGGCGGATCGCGCCGACGGCCCCGGCTCCGCCGCCTCGGGCAATCCGGCCGCCATCATTTATCCGAAAATCGCTCCGCCGCATTTATCCGCCTGGCACTTCCAGCAGCAAGGCTACCTGTGGCTGCGGCAACAGGTGCACGGACTGAAAGATGTCTGGCGGGAAACCGGCCTGCTCTGGCTGCTTTCAGGCAACCAGCAGCGGGAAGGCGAAAAGGTCAACGGTCATCCCTGGCAGCCCCGACTGGTCGAAAAACTGAGTGCCCGCGAGGCCTCGGAACTGGCCGGGGTTCAGATCGACACCGACTGCCTGCACTTCCCCCAAGCCGGATTCCTACATCCAACCGCGCTTTACCGGCATTGGCTGGGCGATCCACGGATCCGCTGTGTATGGCGCACCGACATCACGGCCCTTGATAAAACCGACGGCCGGTGGCGGGCGCAGTCCGCCACCGGCAACGACGTCGGCGATTTCGATAGCGTGATTTTGGCCAATGCGCTGGATGCGACCCGCTTCGGGCTGGCTGCCGATTTACCGGTTTATCCGGTGCGGGGGCAAATCGCCCTGATGCCGACGGGCGGCAAGCTGACCGCGTTAAGGAAAGTGCTCTGTTACGGCGGCTATCTGACACCCGCCTTTGACGGACAGCACTGTATCGGTGCTTCCTTTATTCCAAACGATGCCGACACCGGTATCCGCGACGAAGACCATGCCCACAACCGCCGCTTGCTGCAGACCTTTGTGCCGGATCTGGCCGAGGCGCTGCCGGATCAGTCCGACTGGGCCGGACGCGCCTCGTATCGCACCCAGAGCGCCGATTACCTGCCGCTGATCGGCGCGTTGACCAGCCCGGAAAACCCGGCGGCAGGCATCTATCTCAGTATTGGTCATGGCTCCAAGGGCTTTTGCTATGCCCCGCTGGCCGCCGAGATTCTGGCCGCCGAACTGAACGGCGAACCGTTCCCGGTGGCGCGGCGGGTGCTCGACACGCTTCATCCTGCCAGATTCCGGCTTCGGGAAATGCGTCGCCACCCCAAATTCCGTCCTGACGAAAAAACCCCCACCTGATCCGCGAGGCCCCATGATCGCCATCCGTGAAGCCTGGAATGCCGGCCTGATGGGCCGTCGCCACTGGTTAGCCAACATTGTCTCCGGCGTTGTCGTCGGTGTCGTCGCCTTGCCGCTGGCCATGGCGTTTGCCATCGCCTCGGGAGCCAAACCGGAACAGGGGCTTTACACCGCGATCGTCGCCGGGCTGATCACCTCCCTGTTCGGCGGCAGCCGCCTGCAAATTTCCGGCCCGACCGGCGCCTTTATTGTCATTCTGGCCGGAATCACCGCCAAATACGGCGTGGACGGCCTGCAGATCGCCACGATCATGGCGGGCATCATGCTGTTGCTGCTGGGGCTGGCGCGCATGGGCGGCATTATCAAGTTCATCCCCAATCCGGTGATTGTCGGCTTCACGGCAGGGATTGCCGTTATCATCTGGGTCGGTCAATGGAAGGATTTCTTCGGGCTGCCAACGGTCGGCGGCGTTCATTTCCATCAAAAGCTGCTGCATCTGGTGCAGGTCTTACCGCAATTTCACCCGGCCACCACCGCGCTGGCGCTGATGAGCCTGGCCATTGTCGTGCTGACCCCGCGAATTTCCGGGCTGAACCGGATCCCCGGCCCCTTGCTGGCGCTGGTCGCGGCCACTGCGCTGCAGGCTGCCTTCAACTTTCCCGGTGTCGCCACCATCGGCAGCGCCTTCGGCGGTATCCCCCAGGGCCTGCCGGAATTCCATCTGCCTGACATTTCGCTATCCCGGATCGTCGAGCTGACTGGCCCGGCCTTCACTATCGCCATGCTCGGCGCGATCGAGTCGCTACTCTCGGCCGTAGTCGCCGACGGCATGGCCGGCACACGGCATGACAGCAATCAGGAGCTGGTCGGACAAGGCCTGGCCAACATTGCCGCGCCACTGTTTGGCGGCTTTGCCGCGACCGGCGCCATCGCCCGCACCGCCACCAACATCCGTAACGGCGGCACCAGTCCGTTGGCGGGGATCATTCATTGCCTGACGCTGCTGCTGATCATCCTGTTCCTGGCACCGCTGGCGGTGAACATTCCGCTGTGCGCGCTGTCGGCCATCCTGTTCTTCGTGGCCTGGAACATGAGCGAGGCAAAGCATTTCATCAACATGGTGAAACGCGCTCCCCGCGCCGATGTGGTCATTCTGGTGTTGACCTTCCTGATGACGGTGTTCACCGATCTCGTGGTCGCCGTCAATATCGGCGTCATTCTCGCCACGCTGCTGTTCCTCAGTCGCATGTCCAGCGCCGTGGAAGTCCAGCAACAGTCCTCCTCCGACTTGAAAACCGAACTGGGCGGCCAGGACTTGCCGGACGGCGTGCTGGTCTACACCATCGAAGGACCGTTCTTTTTTGGCGCGGTCGAGAATTTCGAGCGGGCGCTGGTCAACACCCGCACCGATCCGAAGCGACTGGTTATCCGGTTGAAGCGGGTACCCTTTGTTGACATCACCGGCATCCAGACACTGGAAGAGGTGCTGGCCAAATTCGTCAAGCGGGGGGTGGAAGTCGCTCTCTGCGAGGCCAACTGGCGGGTGAAGAAGAAGCTGCTGAAGTCCGGCACTATCCAGCTGTTGGGCCGCCAGAACTACTTTGATGATTTCGGGCAGGCCGTGCATAACGCCCGTACGACGACACCCCGGTCCACCGATAGCGGAACGGCTGACTGACAGGCTGCCGGGCGGTTTTGCCCCGGCAGCCGACTGGCCGTATTACAGCAAGCCCTGTTCCCGCAGCATCGCAACCAACTGCGCTTCCGACCATACCGCGACACCCAGGCGATTGGCGTCATCCAGCTTGGAACCGGCGGCGTCACCGGCCACCACGGCGGTTGTCTTTTTCGAGACGCTGCCGCTAACCTTGGCCCCCAGCTTCTGCAACAAGGCCTTGGCCTGATCCCGGCCCATCGTGGTCAACGCGCCGGTCAGCACCCAAGTCTGACCGGCCAACGGCTGGACATGATGCCGTTCGACCGGCCGCCAGGCCACGCCGCGCGCCCGAAAGTCCGCGATCAACGCCCGGTGGCTGTCATTGGCGAAATAGGCCACGATCCAGCCCGCCGAAACTTCCCCGATGTCGGGAATAGCCAGCAACTGCTCAAGCGTCGCCACCATCAGCGGCTCCATATCACCGAAATGCTCCGCCAGCGCCAACGATGTGCTCTCCCCGACTCCGCGAATGCCCAAAGCGTAGATGAAGCGAGGCAATGTTGTCTGCCGGCTGCGGTCGACAGCCGCCACCAGATTGGCGGCCAGCTTTTCCCCCATGCCTTCCAGCCCTTTGCCGAGAATGTCGGCCACGCTCAGGCTGTACAGGTCGGCGCTGCTGCGCACCAGCCCCGCATCCAGGAACTGCTCCAGCCAGCGTTCACCCAGACCCTCGATATCCATCGCCTTGCGGGACACGAAATGGGCCAGACGGCGCAGTATCTGCGCCTCGCAGCTGTAATCGCCGCTGCAACGAACCACAACCCCGCCTTCTTCCTGAACCAACGGCGCGGCGCAAACCGGGCAACACTCCGGCAAACGGATCTCTGCGCCATCTGCCGCCGCCTCCACCACCCGCTCCACCTTGGGGATGACATCCCCGGCCCGGCAAATTTCCACCCGGTCGCCGATATGCAGCCCCAACCGGCGCACCTCATCCATATTGTGCAGCGTGACATTGCTGACCGTAACGCCACCGACAAACACCGGTTCCAGTCGCGCTACCGGCGTCAGCGCACCGGTGCGCCCCACCTGGAAGGCCACGGACTCCAGGGTTGTCACGGCGCGCTGGGCCGGAAACTTATAAGCGACCGCCCAACGCGGCTCACGACTGACAAAGCCCAGTTGTTGTTGTTGCTGCAAGGAGTTGACCTTGATCACCACGCCGTCGATATCAAAGGGCAGGACATCGCGACGCTGCGCGATGTCCTGATAAAACGCTTCGACAAAGCTCAGTCCACGCCCGACCTTCAGTTCATCACTCAGGGAAAATCCCCCGTCCTTTAACCATTGCAGGACTGCAAACTGCGTATCCGGTTGTACTCCCCCCTCAATCCGCGCCACCGAATAGGCGTAAAAGGCCAAAGGCCGGCGCGCCGCGATTGCCGGGTCCAACTGCCGCACACTGCCCGCAGCGGCGTTGCGCGGGTTGGCGAACGTCTTCTCGCCGCGCTCGGCGGCTTCGGCATTAAGCCGCTGAAAGCCGGCACGGGGCATCAGGACTTCCCCCCGGACTTCCAGCAGGGCCGGAGGAGCAGGGAACAACAAGGTTTGGGGCAAATTGCGGATTGTCCGCAAATTATGGGTAATATCCTCGCCGGAAACACCGTCACCGCGTGTCACGCCATACTGCAGTCGGCCATGTTCATAAATCAGGCTGACAGCCAAGCCATCCAGTTTCAACTCCGCGCAATATTCCAGATCATCCGCTTCATTCGGAAGTCGCTCGCGAACCTTCCGTTCAAAATCCCTTAATTCCCCGGAGGAGAAAACGTTCCCCAGAGAAAGCATCGGCACGGCATGACGGATACTGGTAAAGGCAGGCACCGGTTCCCCGCCGACCCGCTGGGTGGGAGAGTCCTCGCTCAGCAATTCCGGATATTCCGCCTCCAGCAATTGCAGTTGCCTGAAAATGCCGTCATAGACTTCATCCGTAATTTCCGGATCGTCCAGCACATAATAGCGATGATTGTGATAGCGGAGCTGATGGCGAAGGCTGGTTATTTTACGAACAATTTCGGGACTGGCTGTCATGACACCCGCTTCCTGTTTTTGGTCATGGGCTGAAAGAGACTGGCAAAACGCGGTGATTAAATGCACTCGGGAACGCTTTCTTCGAAACAAAAGAAAGGGGATGAATATCATCCCCTTTTTCTTTTGGCTTGCCTGACGATGGATTACACCGCGACGGCAACCCCCATCAACTGACGACGGGTATATTCCAGTACATCTTCGCGATAATGTTCCACCAACTGGCGGTTCAACGGGTTCTGGTTCTGGTCCAGCACTTCGCCGTGCAGTTCGGAAGCAATACGACGGGCCGTATCGATCATCATGTCATAGGCCAGTGCCGGTTGCTGGCTCGGCAGCGCCATGAACAGGGTCAGGGCCGGAATGAATTCACCGGTCATCGACTCCAGGTCAAATGCGCCAACCTCATCGGCGCGGGCCATGCTGAACAGGACCTCGCCATGCCCGCTGGGATGCTCATGACGATGGAACATCGACATCTCGCCAAAACGCAGGCCATAAGACAATGCGCATTTCAACAGGCGCTCACCGTCAAAGGGCACATGACTGGGAACCACATAGACAATCACATAGTCCTGGGCTTCGACAACCCGGCTTTGCGATTGCGACAACGCCAGCGGATCGACAAAGTCGTCCTCGGCGCCGATGATGGTGTCTTCCGGCACGGCCTTCTTGCGCAGCTCCAGGGAAATCACGTTACCCGAGGTTTCGGCACCGCTGCGGGCAGGAACCACCAGACGCACGGTATCCATTTCCTCGTTGGCGGGCATGGCGTCCAGCACCGAAACCGAATGACCGGCCGCATCCGGAGCCGTGGCCGCCGGGACCACCGCCAGCGACACGCCCTTACGGGCCAGTTCCCGGCGTTCGGCGCGGGAAACCACGCGCAGTCCTTCCGGGGCATGGATGATTGCTTCTTCCGTCGTGCCGGCTTCCACGCCGTCACGCGGGCTACGGACAAAATCCCAGACCGTCTTGGCCAGAACCACCAGGGCAACGGCGACCGCCCCCCAAATCCAGTTTTCCATAGTTAAGAAACCTCAAGCGGCTGCCAAGGCTGCAGCCTGTTCAACATCCACAGCCACCAAGCGTGAAACCCCAGGTTCATGCATGGTGACCCCCATAAGT
>DASUIM010000174.1:0-1010 GCA_036279775.1 Fluviicoccus sp.
GGTGAGCAGCAGGTCGGTGCGGCTGGCGACACGGCTGGCGGCGAAATAATGCTGGCAGCGCAGCACGATGCGCCGCCGCCGTCCTTCCCGGTTCAATTCAAAATCTTCCAGCCCCCACCCCTTGCGCCGCGACGACACCAGCACGTGGGCGTGCGACAGGTAGGTGTCCAGATCCAGTTCGCTGCCAATCCCCGGGTGATCCTGTCGCGCCACCACCACCAGCCGGTCGCGGGAAATGCGCTGCTGGCGGATGCTTTCGCCCATGGCCAGCGGCACGTCCAGCGCCAGATCCAGCGTGCCGGCGGCCAGTTCGCCTTCCACATCACGGCGGTCGATGCGCACGCTGGCCAGTTCGATGCCGGGCGCCAGCGCCTGCAGGCGCGCCACCAGCGGCGGCAGGGCGGTGGCCTCGAAGACGTCGCGCAGGCCGAGGTGGAAGGTGCGGCGGGCGGAGGCGGGGTCGAAGGCGGGTTCGTCGGCAATGCTGTGTTCCAGCAGTTGCAGGGCTTCGCGCACCGGGCCGATCAGGTTGCGGGTGTAGGGCGTGGGTTGCATCAGCGTGCCCTGGCGCACGAACAGCGGGTCGCTCAGCTGCTCGCGCAGGCGGCCCAGGGCGTGGCTGACGGCGGGCTGGGTCAGGTGCAGCTTCAGGCTGGCGCGGGTGATGTTGCCTTCACGGTAGATGGCGTCGAGAACGATGAAGAGGTTGAGGTCGAAACGGTCTATATGCATTGAATCTATAGTCCATGATGCAAACTATTCATTTGCTGGATTGTATGGCGCGCACTACTCTCGGCACAACCCCACCGAGCCGCGAGAGCCGCCATCATGGATTTTGCCTACTCCGCCAAAGCGCAGGACTATATAGCCCGCCTGACCGCGTTCATGAATGAACACGTCTATCCCGCCGAAGAAACCTACTTCAAGAGCCTGACCCTCAGTCACGACCACACGCAGTGGCGGCAGCCCGCCATCATGGAAGACCTGAAGGCCAAGGCGAAGGAAGCCGG
>DASUIM010000175.1:0-1081 GCA_036279775.1 Fluviicoccus sp.
TCAGTCCGGGTTTCTACATGACCAAGTACATTTTTGTCACCGGTGGCGTTGTTTCTTCATTGGGCAAAGGCATTTCCGCCGCCTCGCTGGCGTCGCTGCTGGAAGCCCGTGGGCTCAAGGTCATCATGACGAAGATGGATCCGTACATTAATGTCGATCCCGGCACCATGAGTCCGTATCAGCACGGCGAAGTTTTCGTGACCGAGGATGGCGCGGAAACCGACCTGGACCTGGGCTATTATGAACGCTTCCTGCGCCATTCGCGCATGACCAAGAACAACAGCTTTTCCTCCGGCCGCATCTATATGGATGTCATTTCGCGCGAACGTCGCGGTGATTATCTGGGGGCAACCGTGCAGGTGATTCCGCATATCACCGACATGATCAAGCAGCGTATCCGGGAAGGCGCGCGCGGTTATGACGTCGCCATCATTGAAATCGGCGGCACGGCGGGTGACATCGAGTCACTGCCGTTCATGGAAGCGGTTCGCCAGATGCGGGTCGAACTGGGCTTTTCCGGCTCGCTGATGGTGCACCTGACCTTGGTGCCGTATATCGCATCCGCCGGCGAGACCAAGACCAAGCCGACCCAGCACTCGGTCAAGGAGCTGCGTTCCATCGGCCTGCAACCCGACGTGTTGATCTGCCGTTCCGACCACCAGATTTCCGAAGAGTCGCGTCGCAAGATTTCGCTGTTCACCAATGTGGAAGAGCGCGCCGTGATTTTGGCCGAAGATGTGGCCAGCATTTACATGATCCCGCGCACCTTGCACGAACAGGGCCTGGACGACTATGTGATCGAACGGCTGGCCCTGGGCCCCCGTCCCGCCGCCGACCTGAGCGATTGGGACGCCGTGGTGGACGGTCTGCTTAAGCCGGAACGGGAAGTGACTATTGCCATGGTCGGCAAGTACATTGAATTGCCGGACGCTTACAAATCCCTGAATGAGGCGCTGCTGCACGCCGGTATCCAGCACCGCACCAAGGTCCGCATCGACTATATCGATGCTGAAGCCGTTGAGACGCAGGGTGTGGAGATGCTGCGCGACGCCGATGCCATTCTGGTTCCCGGCGGTTTCGG
>DASUIM010000176.1:0-7954 GCA_036279775.1 Fluviicoccus sp.
CTGGACCGCGCCAGACTGAAAAACCCCAATGATAACAAGTTGGTGCGGGTGATGAGCGGCATGCGAGTCCGCGAGCTGAATACGCTGTTGGACGGCAAGGGGCTGGCCTTCACCAATCTGGGCGGCTATGACGGGCAGACCATCGCCGGCGTCATGATGACCGCCACCCACGGTTCCGGCCTGGCCTATGGCCCCATCGCCGATCAGGTGCAGAGCCTGCAGATGGTGGTGGAAGGCGGGCGCATGGTGCAGATCGAGCCGACCAACGGCATCACCAATCCGCTCACTTTCCCGCGCAAGCTGGAAGAGGATTCGACCATCCCGGTCGAGCTGATTCAGGATGACAATGCCTTCAATGCCGCGCGCGTCGCCTTCGGGTCGATGGGCGTGATCTATTCGGTGGTGCTGAAGGCCGACCAGAAATTCTGGCTGCGCGAAGTGCGCCGCAAGATCAAATGGTCCGAGCTGAAGAAGCCGGGCGGTTATCTGGAGCGCCTGATCCAGGGTCAGCCGGTCTATGCCGACAAGCCGTCGCCGGAACACTGGGAACTGCAATTCACGCCGTATGCGGACGACACCGGCGATCACACCTTCCTGATCACCGAGCGCTACCGTTCCTATACGCCGCTGCCCGAACAGCCCGCCAGCGAACGCGGCCAGCCCGGCACCGATTTTGTGTCCGGCCTGATTACCGTGCTGGAAATGCCGTTGGCCGGGATTCTCGATACCTTCCCGTCGCTGAGCAAGACCATCCTTGAGCAGAGCCTGACTTCGCAGGAAGATGACAACTACACCAACCTCAGCTACAAGGTATTCCATATCGGCGTGGTCAACGATACCCCGAACACCACCATCGAGGCGGCGTTTGACCTGAACCAGACTGTGGCGGCGATCGAACGGGCCTTCAGCCTGTCGGAAGGGTTGTTCAACCAGAACATTATCCATACCTCGCCCATCGCCGTCCGTTTCGTGAAGAAGACCGATGCGCTGGTGGCGATGCAGCAGGGCCGCAACACGGTCTTCATGGAAGTGATCGGGCTGCGCGACAGCAAGAGCACCACCCCCTTGCTGAAGACCTATCAGCGCACCATGTATCAGGAATTGGGCGCCCGCCCGCACTGGGGGCTGGACCTGAACCTGCTGACCAGCGAAGCGCAGCTGCGCGGCCTGTATCCGAAGTGGGATGTCTGGAAGGCACAGCAGCGCCGCTTCAACGGCGGCACCTTTGACGGCAAGGTCACCGACCGGCTGGGCATCTCGGTGCGCCCGCGCTGACGGTTGATTGAGGCATCCACGCCCTCCCGGCCTGCCGGGAGGGCGTTCCCTTTGGAGGAAGCACTATGCAAGCCATGAATTTCACCCGCCGCCGCATCCTCATTACCGGCGCTTCATCCGGGCTGGGGCTGGCGATGGCGAGGCTGCTGGCCAACCGCGATCAGGCCGACCTGGTGCTGGTGGCGCGGCGGCTGGACCGGCTCAACGAACTGAAGGCGGAACTGGAAGGCAGCACCGGCATCTCCTGCCAGGTCATCGCCGCCGACCTGTCGAAGCCGCAGGATGTGGAACGGGTCTTCACCCAGGCCACGGCCGCCGGGGAGATCTACGGCGTCATCCTCAATGCCGGGGTCACGCATTTCGGCAACCATCTGGACATGGAATGGTCCGCTTTCGAGGCGATGCTGGCCACCAATGTCACCAGCGTCGTCCGGCTGGTCAGCCTGTTCACCCCGTACCTGCTGGAAAGGGGGCAGGGTGGCGGTGTGATGCTGGTCAGCAGCATGGCGGGCCTGCTGCCGGTGCCGTTCCAGTCCGCCTACGCGGGCACCAAGGCCTTCATCACCAATTTCGCCCAGAGCCTGGCCGAGGAATTGCGCGGACAGCCGGTGTCGGTGACGGTGTTCTCGCCGGGCGGCATCGATACCGCCATGACCCGCGACAGCCAGCTGCGTTATTTCGAGAATACCGCCCTGTTGCAGGATGTGGATTCCTGCGCGCGCGACGGGCTGGAGGCGATGCGCCGCCGTGACGGCATTGCCGTGCCGGGATTGCTGAACCGGGCGCAGCTGTTCGCCACCCGGCTGGCACCGCGCAAGCTGATCACCTTCATTACCGGGACCACCTATCGCAAGGCGCTGAAGGCCGGAGCCGCCGGTCAGGAGAAAACCGTATGAACAAGCGTGGACAGGCCCTGCTGGCCGCCGTACTGGCCGCTCCGTTGATGGGCGGCATGCTGTGGCTGGGGGCTTCCGGCGAAGGCGGCCGGTGGTCGCTGGTCAAGCCGGAGTCGGGTTTTGACAGGCAAATGGCTCAAATCGCTGCGCCATCGGCGGCGGCACAGGCCGTGTCCGCCGCGCCCGCCGTCAAGGCGGCGGAGCCCGCCCCCGCGCCCGCCCCGGTGGAGCTGACGCCGGAACGGCGGCGTTTCATTCTCGGGGAATTCGTCAAGGCGGCGGAGACCGATATCGCCCGTGTGGAAAGCGATCTGGCGGCTGCGCGCAGCGGCGGCGCCCCGGCGGATCAGATTGCGGGGAAAGAAGAACAGCTGCGCAACATGAAGCAGATCCTGCAACGCACGCTGGAACGCAACGCCGGGGTCTGAACCGGTCAGTGCGAGGGCTGCACGAACCGGGCCTCATGGTCCGGTGTCGGCAGCAGGCAGACGTCAAAACGCCCGAAGATGCGGTAGCGGTTCTGCGCCACCCGGTCGTAGAGCCAGTCGCGCAGGGAGCGCGGCAGCAGCCAGCCCAATGCCGCCAGCCGGAACGGGTAATCCATGCGGCCGATCACCTTCAGGAAGGCATCCGATTTGGTGTAGATGCGGCCGTCTTCAATATAAACCATGGTGTCGAACTGATCGGTGGGCAACCCGGCCCAGCGCAACAGGTCCTGTCCGGCCGGAGACTGGACGCTACACAGGCGGAACTGGCGCTGGCGGTCAAAGCGGATCAGGAACCGCGACCAGCCGTGGCAAAGCTTGCAGACGCCGTCGAACATGACGATGCGGTGACTGGCGTCAACATGGGGCGGGAGGGACATGGCCAACCTCCGGTACGAAAGGGATTGCTTCCAGCATACGCCCGGCAGAGGTTGCCGCCAAGCGGTCAGGCGGTGGCCGCCGACCCTCCGTCCAGCCATTCCACCCGGTTGCGGCCGCTTTCCTTCGCCCGGTAGAGCCGGTCGTCCGCCAGTTTCAGCAAGGCCTCGCGGCCATCGCGTTCCTGGGGAATTTCCCCGGCCACGCCGATGCTGACCGTCAGCGTCACCTCGCGCTGGCCGTCGCTGACCACGGTTTCCGCAAACGTGCGGTGGATCAGCCGCGCCACGGTCATCGCGCCTTCGGGGTCGGTGTTTGGCAGCATGACGATGAACTCCTCGCCGCCGTAACGCGCCGCCAGGTCGGGCGGGCGCTTGATCGCCGACATGATGATGCCCGCCGCCTTTTGCAGGCAGAGGTCGCCAAAGGGGTGGCCGTAGGTGTCGTTGATGCGCTTGAAGAAGTCGATGTCGATCATCAGGAACGACAGGCAGGTTTTCTCGCGGTAGGCGCGCTGGTATTCCGCATGGCTGCTTTCATCAAAGAAGCGGCGGTTCTTCAGCCCGGTCAGGCCGTCGGTAATGCTGACCATCTGCAGGCGGCGGTTGGCTTCTTCCAATGCCTCGGTGCGCTCGCGCACCTTGCGGTCCAGGTCGGCGTTGGTCTGCATCTGGATTTGCAGCAACTCGTTCTGGGCGGTCAGGCGCTTGTCCTTCTCTTCGTTCATCTTGTCGGCAAAGGCAATCGACAGCAGCGCCAGCTCCAGCGTCGCGCCAATGGCCAGCGCGTTGCGGGTGAAAAGGTTCGACGGCAGGCGGCCGGACAACTCCAGCAGGTAAATCAGGATGAACACCAGATAGCTGAACCAGGCCAGCGCGAAAATCCGCGCCGATTTCACGCCTTTCAGCCAGTACTTGACGCCGATATAGAAGCCGGTCAGCACGCAGGCGAAGGTCAGTACCTTGGTGCCGGTGAACGCCACGTGATAGGGCAGGGTCAGCCCGGCAGCCAGCAGGGCGGCGCAGGCGGCGAAAATGCCCTTGGCCATCCACTGTTCCCAGCGCGCGCCGTGGCGCTTCAGGTCGATGAAACTGAAGACGAAGGCGATGGCGGTGGCCAGCGTCAGCGCGGGCAGGGTCATGGTCAAGGTGTTGTTGAGCGTCACCGAATTCGGCCACAGATAGCGGAAGCCCAGCCCGAAGAGCACGAATTGCAGCGCCGCGCAGCTCAGCACATACAGCACGTAATAGAGGTAGGCGGTCTGGCGGACAATCAGCAGGATGAAGGCGTTGTACAGCACCATGATGGCGATGATGCCGAAATAGAGGCCGATCCACAGCATCATTTCCTGTTCGTCCTGGTCGGCCTGATGGGCGTTGACCAGCGCCAGCGGCGCTTCCAGCGGCCCCTGCGATTCTACGCGCAGATAGGCGTCCACCGGCCCGCCCGGCGCGGGGACCGGGAACAGGTAATTGCGCTGGTCTACCGGCCGGGACTGGAACGGGCGGCGGTCGCCGCCCTGATAGTGGGCCAGCACCCGGCCATCCTGCACATACCACAGGTCCAGATAATCGGTGTTGGGGTAGTCGTAGCGCACGAACAGCGGCTGCGCCGAGTCCTGACGGTTCAGCCGGAAACGCAGCCACAGCGCGCGGTCGGCGGCGTAGCCGAAACTGTTCAGGCCGCGGCTGTTGGGCTGCCAGGCGTTGGCAGTATCGTCAAGGATGGCGGGCAGGCCGATGTCCAGCGGCGTCAGCCGGGTATCCAGGCTGGCGGCCAGCGGCATGGCGGCGGTAGCGGCGGTGATGTTCACGGGGGAGGACGCGTGCAGCGGCAGCGCCGCCAGCAGTCCGGCCAGACACAGCAGGAAACGCAGGAAAACCACAGCAGGCCTGATGACAACGTTGTGCATGGGCGCCGGTCCTTGTGGCTGCGGGGCAGTCACTTTGATGTTTTTGTAGACAACCGTTCTGATCATAGCACGACGTTTCCACGGACGTAATACAGGATGCCGCCCGCGCCGGCGGCGGGTAGAATGCGTCCATCCCGAGACTCAGGAAGCTTTCCTCCATGAAAAAAGACGCCCCTTGCGCCTGCGGCTCCGGCCTGGGTTACCGCGAGTGCTGCGGCCCGCGCCATTCCGGCCTGAAACCCGCTGAAACGGCTGAGCAACTGATGCGTTCCCGCTATTGCGCCTATGCGCTGGGCAACGCCAATTATCTGGTCGCCACCCGCCATCCCGAATTCCGCGAGGCCAACGAGCTGAACGGCATCAAGGCATCGCTGCGGGGCTTGCGCTGGAAGCAACTCGACATTGTCGCCACCGGGCAGGGCGGTGCGGAGGACGCCGAGGGCATGGTCGAATTCCGCGCCACCTACACCGCCAATCTGGTTGCGCATGTGCTGCACGAACGCTCAACTTTCCGTCGTGAGAACGGGCGCTGGTATTATTGCGACGGCGAGATCCTGCCCGCCGCCTGACATCCCGCCCGGCGTCAGCGGACGCTCAGCACCTGGAACGGCAGTTCGCCGCGCGGGCCGTTGTCGCGGGCATAATCCGGGTTCTGCATCATCCGTTGCAGGCCCAGCATGATGCTGTACGGGGCGGAACGCTGGATGTAGTTGATCGCCCAGTTCGGCACGTTGCCGCCCGGATCGACATAGCCCTCCGCCTCCAGCTGCACCCTGTTGCCGGGCAGCGGCGTTACCTTCACCGTCATGTCCTCGGCGGGCATGCGCACCAGCTTCGGCTTTTCCGGCAGATAGCCGGGCGCGGCGTTGACGTGCATCACCAGCGCCTTGTTCTGACCCGATTGCGGCTCGAACACGGCATGCAGGATCACGTCGCGGTTGGGTTGCCCGATCGGGGCGCGGTGTTTCAGGTACAGGTAGTACTCCGTTGCCGACACCCGCTTCAGCATCTTCGACTCCAGCACTTCCCAATACCATTTCGAAAAGTTGTCGGCGTCCAGCATGACGCGGGTGTAGGTCTCCACATCGCCGTTCAGCGTCGCTTCCACCCGGAACGAGCGGTATTGCTTGTCATCTTCCTGCTTGATCCAGGTCTTGATGCTGCGCAGGCGGTCATTCTTCAGCAACACCCACTGGTTGCCCAGCTTCTCGCGCAGTTCGTCCAGGTCATCATCGGCGGTTTTCGCGGCGGCGTTCAGGCTGACACACAGCCACAGCGCCAGCCAGGCGGTCAGCAGTCGTAGGGTTTGGCTCATGGAAAAGTCCCTGCCGTCAGTCCCGTGCCGGGCACGGGCGGTTGTTGTTGTGTTCGGGGGCGATCGGGAAATCGCGTCAGGGGGCCGTTATAGCAAATGCGGTTTGTTCAAAAAAGCGTCATTCGGCGGAAGGGCGGGGTTTGGCCGGAATTGCAAAAAACATGGCCGATTCCGGCAAAGACAAAAATGGAAGAGGGCCTGCCTGGCGTCTGTCGCTAAAAGGCGGTGGTTTGTCGGGAATATCCGCCCGCGTGGCGGGCGGAGTCGTGGCCGGGGATCAGTCCGCCGGGTGGCGGACGATGGCGGTGATCCGGCCCTGTTCATCGTGATGGACGGTGCACACCGCCGCCGAGCGGCCATGCAGGATGGCGGCTTCCTCCAGTCCGAAGTGACGGGCGTAATCGGTCAGGCTGTTCTGGCGATGGGTTCCGGTCCGGCCGTGGCGGGGCAGCATTCCCCACAGCATCAGCGTGGCGGCGGTGCCCAGCAGGGCGGAGGTGATGTGTTCCATCGAGATGACCGTGGCGCCGTCCAGCAGGCGCACCGCCGCCACGCTGTAACTGCCGCAGCAGTGCACCAGATAGCTGTAATTGTGGATGATGGGGGCCCACAGGCAGCCCCACAGCACCCACAGGCCCAGGGTGACGGTCCAGGTCAGCAGCCGCCGGGGCAGGCCCAGCCGGTGCGGTACGTTGATGATCAGGCTGTCAGTCAGGTTCATGGTTGCATGGCTCGTGATGGTTGACGGCAAGCATCCTGCAAGGGTCGGGGTGGCGGTGCGCGTTCATGTCGGTGTTTCCGGCGGCCGGAAACCGCGATCGGGGCTGACCCAGCGCGCCCGTTTACCGTCGTCGCGCCGCAGCACCCGCGGAAAGGCGGCTATGGTACACCCGATGTTGATCACCCAGAAGATCAGCGGGTACCAGATCATCCAGTAATAATTGCGGCCCAGGCCCTGGTCGTAACGGCTGTCCAGCCACTTGCTCACCGCGAACTGCAGCAGGCAGGTGGCGCCAATCACCACGCCGCTCCATTGCGGAATCAGCGGCGAGTGGATCACCGGCAGCAGGCCGGCGGGTGCGATATAGCCCGCCAGCCAGACCAGCACCAGCACCAGCATGGCGTACGACCACAGCAGGCTCAGGCACAGTTCCAGCAGCAGCGGCCAGAGGTGGTTCTGGCCGGGCTTGAGCACAATGTCGAGATTCTTCAGCAGCACCTGCGCGCCGCCCATCGCCCAGCGCAGCCGTTGCTTCCACAGCCCGCGCAGCGTTTCCGGCATCAGGATCCACACCAGCGCATTCGGTTCGAAGCGGACATCCCAGCCGTTGCGCTGCAGCTTCCAGGTGATGTCGATATCCTCGGTCAGCATGTCCGGGCTCCAGTAGCCGACCTGATGCACCGCCGATTTGCGGAAAGCGGTAATCACACCCGAGACCGTGAACAGGCGGCCGAAACTGCGTTGCGCGCGCTTGATCATGCCTACGATCGAGGAAAATTCCCCCACCTGGATGCGGCCCAGCAGCGTCGAGCGGTTGCGGATGCGCGGGTTGCCGGTCACGGCCGCCACTTCCGCATCCTCCACGAAATGGCGCACCATCCAGTGCGCGGCGTTCGGGTCCAGCAGGGCGTCGCCGTCAATGCAGAGCAGGATTTCATGCCGGGCCAGCAGGCTGCCCGCCTGCAGCGCCAT
>DASUIM010000177.1:0-1780 GCA_036279775.1 Fluviicoccus sp.
CGTTTTTATCCGAGGACGAAGCCCGCTGGCTCGTCTCGCAACTGAAGCGCGGTGTATCCGCGCCAGGCAAGTGAACCTTATGTCCGAGACTCGCTTGCAGCACCGCGTCTCCGTGCTGGCCGCCGCCTGGCTGCTGGCCGGTTGCACGACCACGACCGTAACCCCGACCTCTCCCGCTCCCGTAACACCGGTTCCTCCCCCGACGGTGTTGCGCGGCACGGGCGATCTCGGTTTGATCATCGAACGCGCCACCGGCAGCGTGCAGGTGGTGGAACATTCCGGCGACACCGCGCTGGGCCGGGTGACGGGCTTGGGCGATCTGTCCCACGCCGCCGCCGTGTTCTCGCGGGACGGCCGCTATGCCTATGTTTTCGGACGCGATGGCGGTCTGACCAAGGTCGACCTGCTGACACAGGCCATCGTGAAACGGGTGATCCAGGCCGGGAATTCCATCGGCGGGGCGATTTCCACCGACGGCCGCGTGGTCGCCGCGCAGAACTACGAACCCGGCGGCGTGAAGCTGTTCGACGCCGAAACGCTGGAACTGCTGTCGGAAGTCCCGACCAGGGACGAAGCGACCGGCACGGCCTCGAAGGTGGTCGGGCTGGCCGACCTGCCGGGCAACCGTTTCGCCTTCTCGCTGTTTGACGCGGGTGCGATCTGGGTGATCGACGCCGCCGACCCGCGCGCGCCGAAAGTCACCAAGTACCCCAACATCGGCAAGCAGCCCTACGACGGGCTGGGCAGCATGAACGGCCGTTACTACATTGCCGGGCTGTACGGCGAGGACGGGCTGGCGCTGCTCGACCTGTGGAAGCCGGAGCAGGGCGTGCGCCGCATCCTGAACGGTTATGGCCGCGGCGCGGACCCGCTGCCGGTCTACAAGATGCCGCACCTGCGCGGCTGGGCGGTCAGCGACGGCCGCGCCTTCTTCCCCGCAATCGGTCACAACGCCGTGCTGGTGGCCGACACACAAACCTGGAAGGAAGTGACGCAGGTGCCGGTGGCCGGGCAGCCGGTGTTCGCGATGATCTCGCCGGACGGCCGCCGCGTCTGGGTCAATTTCGCCTTCCCCAACAACGACACCGTGCAGGTGATCGACGTGCCGACGCTGGCGGTGGTGCAGACGATGAAGCCCTGCAAGGGCGTGCTGCATTTCGAATTCGCGCCGCGCGGCGAGGAAGTGTGGCTGTCCTGCCGCGACGAGAACCGCGTCGAGGTCTACGACACCCAGACCTTCGCCCGCAAGACCACACTGCCCGCCGACTCTCCCAGCGGCATCTTCTTCACATGGCGCGCATCGCGCATCGGGTTGTAGGAGGGAAGTCATGAATATCGCCCTGGATCCGCTGCGCCTGCTGCTGGACCGCAGCCAGCGCGACCTGCCGCTGGTGCCGCGGCCCTTTGCTGAAATGGCCCGGCAACTGGCGGTGGAGCCCGGCGGCGACTGGACGGAAAGCGGCGTGCTGGGGCTGTTCCGGCAGGCGCGGGACAACGGCGCGCTGTCGCGGCTGGGGCCGGTATTCGCCGCACACGGCATCGGCGCCAGCACGCTGGCGGCGCTGGCCGTGCCGGAGGCCGACCTGCCCGCGGTGGTCGACTGGATCAACGCGCTGCCGCAGGTGAACCACAACTACCGCCGCAGCCATGAATTCAACCTGTGGTTCGTGGTCACCGGCCGCGACGAGGCTGATGTGCAGGCGACGCTGGCCGCCATCCGCGCCGCCTGGCTGTCGCTGCCGTTGCTGGACCTGCCGCTGGTCAACGCCTACTACATCGA
>DASUIM010000178.1:0-7737 GCA_036279775.1 Fluviicoccus sp.
AAGCTGACCAAGGTCGCGGGCGCCTACTGGCGCGGCGACAGCAACAACGCCATGCTGCAACGCATTTACGGCACCTGCTGGGCGAACAAGAAGGATCTCCAGGCCTACATCACCCGCCTGGAAGAGGCCGCCAAGCGCGACCATCGCCGCATCGGCAAGCAGTTGGGCCTGTTCCATGTGCAGGACGAAGCCCCCGGCATGGTCTTCTGGCATCCCAACGGCTGGACCGTCTACCAGGTGCTGGAGCAGTATATGCGCCAGGTGCAGCGTGAGAACGGCTACAAGGAAATCAAGACCCCGCAGGTGGTGGACATCTCCCTGTGGGAAAAGTCGGGTCACGCCGCCAACTACGCGGAAAACATGTTCACCACCCATTCGGAAAACCGTCACTACGCGGTCAAGCCGATGAACTGCCCGTGCCACATCCAGGTGTTCAACCAGGGGTTGAAGTCCTACCGCGACCTGCCGCTGCGTCTGGCCGAGTTCGGTTCCTGCCACCGAAACGAGCCGTCCGGGTCGCTGCACGGCATCATGCGCGTGCGCGGCTTCACCCAGGACGATGCCCACATCTTCTGTACCCGTGAGCAGATCGGCTCGGAAGTGGCGGATTTCATCGCCCTGACCTTGAAAGTCTATAAGGATTTCGGCTTCGACGACGTGCAGATGAAGCTGTCGACCCGTCCGGCCAAGCGTGTCGGCGACGACGCGCTGTGGGACATGGCCGAGAAGGCGTTGGCCGACGCGCTGGACGCCGCCGGACTGAAGTGGGAACTGCAACCGGGCGAGGGGGCTTTCTACGGTCCGAAGATCGAGTTCTCGCTGAAGGATTGCCTGGGCCGCGTCTGGCAGTGCGGCACCATCCAGTGCGACTTCAACATGCCGGTGCGCCTGGATGCCAGTTATGTCGCTGAAGACAACAGCCGCCATGCGCCGGTCATGCTGCACCGCGCTATCCTCGGTTCATTCGAGCGCTTTATCGGCATCCTGATCGAGCACTACGCCGGGTTGCTGCCGCCCTGGCTGGCCCCGGTGCAGGCGGTGGTGATGAATATCACCGACCATCAGGCTCCGGCGACCGCTCAATTCGTCGACAAGTTACGAGATATGGGCTTCCGTGTCGAAGGTGACTTGAGAAACGAGAAAATAGGCTTTAAGATTCGCGAACGCACCTTGGAGCGTATTCCTTACCTGTTGGTGGTCGGGGATCGCGAGGTAGAACAGAACACCGTGGCCGTTCGCACCCGCGAAGGCAAGGATCTGGGCAGCATGAGCCTGGATGCCTTTGCCGGTCTCTTGCGCGGGGATATTGCCCGTCGCGGTCGTTCATCAGTGGAGAATTAAGTATTAACAAGCCAGAAAAACCGCAGTCCAAAGACGCCAAGCAGCGCACTGCGATTAACGGGGATATTCGTGCACGTGAAGTCCGTCTGGTTGACCAGAACGGTGAGCAGAAAGGCATCATGTCAATTCGTGAAGCCCTGGCTGCCGCCGAAGCGGTCACTCTGGACCTGGTGGAGATCGTTCCCAATGCGGAACCTCCGGTCTGCCGTATCATGGATTACGGCAAGCATGTTTTTGAGCTGAAGCAGAAGCAGAAAGAAGCCAAGAAGAAGCAGCACCAGGTTCAGATCAAGGAAATCAAGCTGCGTCCCGGCACCGAGGAAGCGGACTATCAGGTGAAGCTGAAAGCCCTGATCCGTTTCCTTGAAGAAGGCGACAAGGCCAAGATCACTCTCCGCTTCCGCGGACGTGAAGTCGCTCACCAGGAACTCGGTATGAAGCAATTGCAACGTATCGAGGCCGACCTGAGCGAGATCGGGGTTGTGGAACAGCACCCGAAGATGGAAGGCAAGATGATGTCTATGCTCATCGGGCCCAAGAAAAAGAAGTAAGAACTGACGGATCGGTTTTTGCGTCTTACCCCCAGGTTCAGGTGTGCTACCGGGCCGCAAGGGTTCCTTTTATATCGAGGTTAACATGGCACAGAAGATCAAGACCTTGCGCGGAGCCGCCAAGCGTTTCAAGAAAACGGCTAATGGCTTCAAGCGCAAGCAGGCATTCAAGCGTCACATCCTGACCAAGAAGTCTCCCAAGCGTATCCGTCAACTGCGTGGCTGCACCCAAGTGGCTGCTGTTGATGTTCCGTCCGTCCAGCGCATGCTGCCGAACAGCTGATTGGGAGATAGATAAATGGCTCGTGTAAAACGTGGTGTAATTGCCCATCGTCGTCACAAGAAGATTCTGGATCGCGCCAAGGGCTACTACGGTGCCCGGTCGCGTGTCTATCGCGTGGCATTCCAGGCGGTCATCAAGGCCGGCCAGTATGCCTACCGTGACCGTCGCCAGAAGAAGCGTCAGTTCCGCGCCCTGTGGATTGCCCGTATCAACGCGGCTTCCCGCATGAACGGCCTGTCGTACAGCCGTCTGATCAACGGTCTGAAGAAGGCAGCGATCGAAATCGACCGTCGCGTTCTGGCCGACATCGCCGTGCATGATGCAGGTGCTTTTGCTGCTCTGGCTGAAAAAGCCAAAGCCGCTCTCGCCGCCTGATAGCACTGCGGGTCTAAAGGGGGGAAGGGCTTTGGCCGTTCCCCCTTTTTTATTGGTTCGGCGTGTCGTCATTCCCCTGTAAGCGGTTTCATGCATGCCGCTGGTAGTGGAATGACGATAGTCAGAAGTTAATCTCCTGTATGGCATAACATTAAGTTTGTCTTTCAGGGTATTGAATTAAATGAAATATCCGGAATTTCCGGTGTATTCGGGAAAGCAACATGAGTGACTTGCAGGCGTTGGTCAGTGAAGCGCTGGCCACGATCGAGGCCGCCACCGATGCGGCCATGCTGGAGCAGGCGCGCGTCCAGTATCTGGGCAAGAAGAGCCTGATGACCGAGTTGTCCAAGGGCATGGGACAGCTGGACCCGGAAGCGCGCAAGGAACAGGGCGCGCGTCTGAACGAGGTTCGCACCGCCATCAATACCGCGCTGGATACCCGCAAGGCCGCGCTGGCGGAAGCCGCGCTGAACGCGCAGCTGGCTGCCGAGCGCATTGACGTGACGCTGCCGGGCCGGGGCCAGCCGCCCGCCGGGCTGCATCCGGTGACCCGGGTCATGAACCGAATCACCGAGTTCTTCACCCTTAACGGTTTTGAAGTGGCTTCCGGGCCGGAAGTGGAAGATGATTTCCATAACTTCGAGGCGCTGAACATTCCCTCGCACCACCCGGCGCGGGCGATGCATGACACCTTTTATTTTGACGCCCGCCGCCTGCTGCGCACCCATACCTCGCCGGTGCAGATCCGCGTCATGGAACAGCAGAAGCCGCCGATCCGCATTGTCTGTCCCGGTCGTGTCTACCGTTGCGACTCTGACCTGACCCATTCGCCGATGTTCCATCAGGTGGAAGGCCTGCTGATTGATGAAAACGTCAGTTTTGCCGAGCTGAAGCATGTCATCCAGAACTTCCTGCAAGTGTTCTTCGAGAAGGATCTGGCCGTGCGTTTCCGCCCGTCCTATTTCCCGTTCACCGAGCCGTCGGCTGAAGTGGACATGGAATGCGTGATGTGCGACGGCAAGGGCTGCCGTGTGTGCAAGCACACCGGCTGGCTGGAAGTGCTGGGCTGCGGCATGGTCCATCCGCAAGTGCTGGAGAATTGCGGCATCGACAGCGAAAAGTATTCCGGCTTTGCCTTCGGCATGGGCGTGGAGCGTTTCGCCATGCTGCGCTACGGGGTGAACGACCTGCGTCTGTTCTTCGAGAACGACCTGCGCTTCCTCGGGCAGTTCAACTAAAACGTATTTTTTGTCCCGGGACGGCCGCTTGCCGCTTCGGGTAAAACCGTTTTGATATTCAGGAAATATCATGCAAATCAGTGAACAATGGTTGCGGGAATGGGTGAACCCCTCCCTGAACGCCCAGCAGCTGGGCCACCAGATGACCATGGCCGGGCTGGAAGTGGATGCCCTGAAGCCGGTCGCTCCCGCGTTCAACAATGTGCTGGTGGGGGAAGTGCTGTCCGCCGAGCCGCATCCCCAGGCCGATCGCCTGCGTGTGACCAAGGTCTCCATCGGCAGCGGCGAGCCGCTGCAAATCGTCTGCGGCGCAGCCAATGTGCGTGCGGGCTTGAAAGTGTGCGTGGCCACCTTCGGCGCGAAACTGCCCGGCGGCTTTGAAATCGGCAAGGCCAAGCTGCGCGGCGTCGAGTCCTTCGGCATGCTGTGCGCCGCCCAGGAACTGGGGCTGGAGCCGCCGACCGAAGGCCTGCTGGAGCTTCCCGCCGACGCCCCCGTCGGTGCAAACCTGCGCGATTACCTGAATCTGGACGACAACCTGATCGAACTGGGCATTACCCCCAATCGCGGCGATTGCCTGAGCATTGCCGGTATGGCGCGGGAAGTGGCCACGTTCAACCGTCTGAGCGTGTGTGTCCCGGAAATCCTGCCGGTGGCCGCGCAATCTGCGGATGCACCTTTGGTAAAGCTGGACAGCACGGACTGCCCGCGTTATCTCGGGCGTATCATTCGCGGCATCAATCCGGCGGCGGCTACGCCGGAATGGATGGCACGTCGGCTGGAGCGCGGCGGCATCCGCCCGCTCAGCCTGGTGGTGGATGTGACCAACTATGTGCTGCTGGAGCTCGGCCAGCCGATGCATGCGTTCGATCTGGCGAAGATTGACGGCGGTATCGTGGTGCGCAAGGCGAAAGCGGGTGAAGCACTGGCGTTGCTGAACGGCCAGACCGTGGAGTTGCGCGACGATACGCTGGTGATTGCCGATCATGCCAAGGCGCTGGCGATGGCGGGCATCATGGGCGGCAACGACTCCGCCGTAACTGACGCCACCACCGACATCCTGCTGGAAAGCGCCTTCTTCCAGCCGCTGGCCGTTGCGGGCAAGGCGCGCAGCTATGGTTTGCACACCGATTCCTCGCACCGTTTCGAACGCGGGGTCGATTTTGCACTGCAACGCCAGGCGATTGAACGAGCCACCGCCCTGATTGTGGCGGCCGCCGGCGGGGTTCCCGGTGAAGTGGTTGAAGCTGTCCAGGCGGACAGCCTGCCGGTGCGTGCGCCGATCCGCCTGCGTCCGGCGCGGGTGGAAAAGGTGCTGGGGTTCGGCATGGTCGCCGCCGACATCGAGGACATCCTGACGCGACTGGGCATGGTGCTGCAGGCTGATGGCGAAGGTTGGCTGGTAACCCCGCCCAGCTGGCGCTTCGACATGAGCATCGAAGCCGACCTGATTGAAGAACTGGCCCGTGTACACGGTTACGACAATCTGCCGACCCGCGCTCCGCGCAACAGCGTGATGCTGGCGCCGCGAGCCGAGGCCCGCACCATTGCCGAACTGCAGGATTTCCTGGTCGGGCAGGGCTATCAGGAAGCCATTACCTTCAGCTTTGTCGATCCGAAGATCCAGGAGATTCTTGATCCCGGTCAGGCCGTGCTGCCGCTGGCCAATCCGCTGTCCAGCGAGCTGTCGGTGATGCGCACCACCTTGTGGGCGGGCCTGCTGAACGCCGTGGCGTGGAACCAGAACCGCCAGCAGCCGCGCGTGCGTCTGTTCGAGGTGGGCAGCCGTTTCATCCCGCAGGCGGACGGCTCGCTGCACCAGGAAGCCATGCTGGCCGGGGTGATTACCGACAGCCTGTTGCCGGAAGGTTGGGCCAACGGCAAGGCCAAAACCGACTTCTTTGACATCAAGGCAAATGTCGAAGGAATTCTTGCACTTACGGCAACTTCTGATAGAGTTGAATTCAAAGCGGGTTATCATCCGGCTTTACATCCGGGGCAGTCGGCGGAGATCGTCGACAACGCCGGGAAAGTGATCGGCCGGGTGGGCAAGCTGCACCCGCAAGTCCAGCAACGCTTGGATTTGCAAGGGGCGGTGTTTGTATTTGAACTGTCGCTGGAGCCGCTGCTGCAGGCACATGTGCCTGCCTTCCGGGAACTTTCGCGTTTCCCCGGTGTGCGGCGTGACCTGGCGATTGTGCTGGATGCGGCGATTGAGAGCGCGGAAGTCCTGAAAACCGTGCGCGCGGCAGCCGGAGAATTGTTACAAGATGTGTGGTTATTTGATGTCTACCAGGGCGCGGGTATCCCGGACGGCAAACGCAGTCTGGCCATCGGCACCCAGTGGCAGCACAATGACCGTACCTTGCAGGATGATGAAGTGAAATCGGGCGTGCAGGCAGTCCTGAGCGCGCTGGAGCAGACCTTCAATGCCGTCCTGCGTTAGTTGATGACCAGAGGTAGGCATGAGCGCACTGACCAAAGCCGAAATGGCCGAGCACCTTTTTGAGGAGCTGGGCCTGAACAAGCGGGAAGCCAAGGAACTGGTGGATATCTTTTTTGAAGAAATCCGCCTGGCTCTGGAGCATGGTCAGCCGGTGAAGTTGTCCGGGTTCGGCAACTTCGACCTGCGTGAGAAACGTCAGCGTCCGGGCCGTAATCCGAAGACCGGTGAGGAAATCCCGATTACCGCCCGCCGCGTGGTGACCTTCAAGGCCGGACAAAAACTGAGACAGCGAGTGGAAGCTTATGCTAGAACCCAGTCATAACGCCGAACTGCCCGTCATTCCCGGCAAGCGCTACTTCACCATTGGCGAAGTCAGCGACTTGTGTCTGGTGAAGCCGCATGTGCTGCGCTACTGGGAACAGGAATTCCCGCAACTGAAGCCGGTGAAGCGCCGGGGCAACCGCCGCTACTATCAGCACGAGGATGTGCTGATCATCCGCAATATCCGCAGCCTGCTGTACGAGCAGGGTTACACCATCAGCGGCGCGCGCGTGCAGTTGCATGAGGGCGTCGCCCGTCTGGAGCCGGTTGCCGAGCCGGTGGATGCACCCACGGCGCAGGAAGCCATGCAGTCGCCCGCCGAGGCCTTGCTGGCCTATCAGGCGCAGATCAGCCAGAACATGCTGAACGTGGTGATCAAGGACATGATTCGCGAACTGGAAGCCGTGGCCTTGTTGCTGAAGGCCTGAGCCGCTCCGGTTGCTGAAACCCGCCTGACGGCGGGTTTTTGCTTTCTGGCGTTTGCCGCTGTCCGCCGGGCCAACGCCGGACGCGAACGAAGCCGATAGTCTTGGGATTCCTAATGGTTGAGGCAGGGGACATGAGCGCTGAGTCGGTCTGGAAAGTATCGTCGCCGCATATCCTGGATATTCAGGTACGGCCTGAGCATCAGGATGAATACCGGCACACCAACAATGTGGCGTACCTGCAATGGCTGGAGCAGGCGGCCTGGTCGCATTCCAATGCGCTGGGGCTGGATATTGCCGCCTATTACCGCCTGGGCGTGGGTTGCGTGGTGCGCAAGCATGAGCTGGAATATCTGCTGCCGACGCATACCGGCGACGAATTGCAGGTTGGAACGTGGATCAGCGCCAATGACGGCAAGTTGAGCACGACGCGGGAATACCAGGTGATCCGGGTGCGTGACGGCAGGACGGTGCTGACCGGCAAGACCTACTTCATTACCGTGGATATGGTGAGCGGCAAACCGAAGCGCATGCCGGGCGAATTTGTCGAGGCCTACCGACCTGCCCAATGATTGAGCATTATGGCGCTGAAAAGACTGGACAATTGCCGCTGATTCGCTAAGATAGCCGCCTGTTCGGGGCGTAGCGCAGCCTGGTAGCGCACTTGCATGGGGTGCAAGGGGTCGCGAGTTCAAATCCCGCCGTCCCGACCAAACATTCAACAAGGGTCACAGTGAAAACTGTGGCCCTTTTTGTT
>DASUIM010000179.1:0-7692 GCA_036279775.1 Fluviicoccus sp.
GGTTTCGCGCAGGAACTCGCGCGCCTGCGCCGGCGGCTGCGTGCTGGCGAACTCCAGCACCACCGGCAGGTAGTCGGGCAGTTCCCCGGGCACGAGCTGCAGGCCGGCGCGATCGTAGGTCAGCGCGAGGTCGACCATCGCCGGGCCGCGGTCGCGGCTGTCGCCCAGGACGTGTTCGAACAGGTGCAGCGCGGTGCGGCGGCCGCGGTCGAAGACCTCGACGTACTCGGCCTCGGTGCGCAGGCCCGGTGCGGCGGCGAGCCGCCGGATCAGTGCGTCGAGTTCGACCAGCCGGCCCGCCGCCAGCGCCCCCTCGTCATGCAGGGCGGCGCCGAGTTGCGGCGCGGCCGCGCGCAGTCCGGCATCCGGGTAGCGCAGCAGCCAGGCGAGCGCGCGCAGGGTGTGCGCCGTCTTCGGTGTTCTCGAATCGGGTCTCGTCATGGCTACACCGTGGCCCTGATCGGGATCGTGCGCTTCTTCTCGCTGCCGAACAGGCTCG
This sequence comes from Fluviicoccus sp., assembly GCA_036279775.1. Taxonomy (GTDB): domain Bacteria; phylum Pseudomonadota; class Gammaproteobacteria; order Pseudomonadales; family Moraxellaceae; genus Fluviicoccus. The sequence goes on from DASUIM010000179.1 coordinate 500, forward strand.
TCTCGGACACGCCCTCGCTACAGCCGTTGCCGAACGAGAAACCGCAGCCGCCGCGCACGTTGAAGGCGTTTTCCGCGTACTCGCGGTGCGTGGTCGGGATGACGAACCGGTCCTCGTAGTTGGCGATCGCCATCACGCGGTACATCTCCTCGACCTCGGCGCGCGTCAGGCCGACGCGCTCGAGCACCGCGGGCTTGTCGACGCCGTCGACGTGGCGGCTGCGCATGCACCCGCGCATCGCCATCATGCGTTCCAGCGCGCGCGCCACCGGCTCCTCGTCGCCGGCGGTCAGCAGGTTGGCGAGGTACTTCAGCGGGATGCGCAGGCTGCGAACGTCGGGCAGTTCGCCGTTCATGCCGATGTCTCCGGCCTGCGCGCGCGACTGCACCGGCGACAGCGGCGGGATGTACCAGACCATCGGCAGCGTGCGGTATTCCGGGTGCAGCGGCAGGGCGACGCGCCAGTCGACGGCCATCTTGTAGACGGGCGAGGTCTTCGCCGCCGCCAGCCAGGCTTCCGGGATCCCGTCGGCCCGCGCCTGCTCGATCACGGCCGGATCGTTCGGGTCGAGGAAGATGCCGAGCTGCGCCGAGTACAGGTTGCGGTCGTGCTCGGTGCTCGCGGCCTCCTCGATGCGGTCGGCGTCATACAGGAGCACGCCGAGGTAGCGGATGCGCCCGACGCAGGTCTCGCTGCAGACCGTCGGCTGGCCGGCCTCGATGCGCGGGTAGCAGAAGATGCATTTCTCCGCCTTCCCGCTCTTCCAGTTGTAGTAGATCTTCTTGTACGGGCAGCCGGACACGCACATGCGCCAGCCGCGGCACTTGTCCTGGTCGATCAGCACGATGCCGTCTTCTTCTCGCTTGTAGATCGAGCCGGAGGGGCACGACGCCACGCAAGCAGGGTTCAGACAGTGCTCGCACAGGCGAGGCAAGTACATCATGAAGGTGTTTTCGAACTGGCCGTAGATGTCTTTCTCGACGGCTTCGAAGTTGTAGTCCTTGCTGCGCTTGCTGAATTCGCCGCCGAGGATTTCTTCCCAGTTCGGGCCTTTCTCGATCTTTTCCATCACCTTGCCGGTAATCACCGACACCGGCCGGGCCGTCGGGGTCACTTTCGAGGTCGGCGCATTTTGCAGGTGCGTGTAGTCGAAGGTGAACGGCTCGTAGTAGTCGTCAATGGTGGGCAGGTCGGGGTTGGCGAAGATGTTGGCGAGGATGCGCCACTTCGCTCCCAGCTTCGGCCGGATGCTGCCGTTGGCCAGCCGTTCCCAGCCGCCATTCCAGCGTTCCTGGTTTTCCCAGTCATCGGGATAGCCGATGCCGGGCTTGGTTTCGACGTTGTTGAACCACGCGTATTCCATGCCCTGCCGCGACGTCCAGACGTTCTTGCAGGTGACGGAACAGGTGTGGCAGCCGATGCATTTGTCCAGATTCAGGACCATGCCGATTTGTGCGCGAATTTTCATGGTGTTTACTCCTGACCCTGACGGCTGGCGAGGTCGCCTTCATTGCCCCATTCGACCTTGTCCATCTTGCGCAGGATGATGAACTCGTCGCGGTTGGCGCCGACGGTGCCGTAGTAGTTGAAGCCGTAGGCCTGCTGCGCATAGCCGCCGATCATGTGCGTGGGCTTGGTGACGGTGCGGGTGACCGAGTTGTGCATGCCGCCGCGCTTCTGCGTGATTTCGGACAGCGGCACGTTGGTCAGCTTTTCCTGGGCGTGGTACATGAAGATCGCGCCTTCCGGAATCCGCTGCGACACCACCGCCCGCGCCACCAGCGCGCCGTTGACGTTGTAGGCTTCCACCCAATCGTTATCGATAATGCCGATCTTCTTGGCGTCGGTTTCGCTGACCCAGACAATCGGGCCGCCGCGCGACAGCGTCAGCATGATCAGGTTGTCGGTGTAGGTGGAATGGATGCCCCACTTCTGGTGCGGGGTGATCCAGTTCAGCACGACCTGCTTGCGGTCATCGCTGTGGGCGTCCAGCGCCGGTTTGATCGTCTTCAGGTCGACCGGCGGCTTGTAGACGCACAGCTCTTCGCCGAAGGCGCGCATCCACGGGTGATCCTGGTACAGCTGCTGGCGGCCGCTGAGGGTGCGCCAGGGGATCAGCTCGTGGACGTTGGTGTAACCGGCGTTGTAGCTGACATGCTCGGACTCGATGCCCGACCAGGTCGGCGACGAGATGATCTTGCGCGGTTGCGCCTGCACGTCGCGATAGCGGATGGCGTCGTCCTCGCGCGGCACGGCCAGATGGCTGTGGTCGCGGCCGGTGAATTCCGACAGCGCCGCCCAGGCCTTCACGGCGACATGGCCGTTGGTTTCCGGGGCCAGCGTCAGGATCATTTCAGCGGCGTCGATGGCGGTGTCCAGACGGGGACGGCCCTTGGCGACACCGTCCGGCACCAGATGGTTCAGCTCGCCCAGCAGGTGCACTTCCTTCTTGGTATCCCAGTTGATGCCCTTGCCGCCGTTGCCGGTTTTCTCCAGGTTGGGACCGATGGAGGTGAAGCGGGCGTAGGTGTTGGGATAATCGCGCTCAACCACGACGATGCTGGGCAGGGTCTTCCCGGGAATCGGCTCGCACTCGCCCTTCTTCCATTCCTTGACGTCGAGGCCCTGCGCCAATTCCAGCGGGGTATCGTGCTGGATCGGGGTCAGCACCACGTCCTTTTCGACGCCCAGATGACCGACGCAGACTTCGGAGAAGCGCTTGGCGATGCCCTTGTAGATTTCCCAGTCGGTGCGGGATTCCCAGGCGGGATCGACGGCGGCCGACAGCGGGTGGATGAACGGGTGCATGTCCGAGGTGTTGAGGTCGTGCTTTTCGTACCAGGTGGCGGTGGGCAGCACAATGTCGGAGTACAGGCAGGTGGTGGACATGCGGAAGTCCAGCGTCACCAGCAGGTCCAGCTTGCCTTCCGGGCCCTTGTCGTGCCAGGTCACTTCCGACGGCTTGACGCCGCCTTCCTGCCCCAGGTCCTTGTTCATCACGCCGTTCTGCGTGCCCAGCAGGTGCTTGAGGAAGTACTCGTGGCCCTTGCCGGAGGAACCGAGGATGTTGGAGCGCCAGACGAACATGTTGCGCGGCCAGTTGACGGGATTGTCCGGGTCCTCGCAGGAGAATACGGCGGAACCGCTCTTCAGCGCGCCGACCAGGTATTCGGCCACCGGCTTGCCGGCCTTCTCCGCCAGCGCGGCAATGGTCAGCGGGTTCAGGTTCAGTTGCGGCGCGGACGGCAGCCAGCCCATGCGCTCGGCCTTGACGTTGCAGTCGATCAGGCTGACGTTGGCCCACTCTTTTTCATTGGCCAGCGGCGACAGGATTTCATTGACCTGCAGCTTCTCGTAGCGCCACTGGTCGCTGTGGGCGTAGAAGAAGGAGGTTCCGTTCATGTGGCGCGGCGGTCGCACCCAGTCGGTGGCGAAGGCCAGCGGCACCCAGCCGGTTTGCGGGCGCAGCTTTTCCTGGCCGACATAATGCGACCAGCCGCCGCCGCTCTGACCGACGCAGCCGCACATCACCAGCAGGTTGATGATGCTGCGGTAGGTCATGTCCATGTGGTACCAGTGGTTCAGCGCCGCGCCGACAATGATCATGGCGCGGCCGTTGGTCAGCGCGGCGGTTTCCGCGAATTCACGGGCCACCTGGATGACCTGCGCGCGCGGCACGCCGGTGATGGCTTCCTGCCAGGCCGGGGTGTAAGGCACGTCGTCGTCGTAGCTGATGGCGGTGTTGTCGCCGCCCATGCCGTTATCGACGCCATAGTTGGCCAGGAACAGGTCATAGACCGTGGCGACCAGCATGTCCTTGCCGTCCTTGTCCTTGAGGCGCAAGGCGGGCACGGCGCGGGGGATGATGTCGCCGTGGTCGGTGTGCTGGAAGTGCTCGTGCGGGATGTTGCCGAAGTACGGGAAACCGACCAGCGCCACTTCGCGGCCCGGCGCGTCCTTCAGGGTCAGGCGCAGCTTGGTGTCTTCCCCGGACAGTGCCTTTTCTTCCAGATTCCACTTGCCCTTCTCGCCCCAGCGCGAACCGATGGAGCCGTTGGGCAGCACCAGTTTCTCGGTGTTGCCGTCGATGGCGACGGTCTTCCACTCGGGGTTGTTGTCGGCCCCGAGGTTGTCCGGCAGGTCGGAAGCGCGGATCTGGCGTTCGGCGACCCACAGGCCGTCCTTCTGCACCAGCCGCACCAGCATCGGCATGTCGCTGTACTTGCGGGCGTAATCCTGGAAGTACGGGGTCTGGTTCTTGACGAAGTGTTCGGTCAGCACCACATGGCCCATGGCCATGCCCATCGCGGCGTCGGTACCCTGCTTCGGGTTCATCCACAGGTCGGTCAGCTTCGCCACTTCCGAGTAGTCGGGGGTGACGGAGACGGTCTTGGTGCCCTTGTAGCGCACCTCGGTGAAGAAGTGGGCGTCCGGCGTCCGCGTCTGCGGCACGTTGGAACCCCAGGCGATGATGTAGGCCGAGTTGTACCAGTCGGCGGACTCGGGCACGTCGGTCTGTTCGCCCCAGGTTTGCGGGCTGGACGGCGGCAAATCGCAGTACCAGTCATAGAAGCTGAGGCAGTTGCCGCCGATCAGCGACAGGTAACGCGCGCCGGCGGCGTAGGACACCATCGACATCGCCGGAATCGGCGAGAAACCGGCGATGCGGTCCGGGCCGTGGGTCTTGGCGGTGTAGACATTGGCGGCGGCGATGATCTCGTTCACTTCCTCCCAGCTGGTGCGGACAAAGCCGCCCAGACCGCGATGCGACTGGTAGTCGCGCACGGCGGCCTTGTCCTGCTGCAGCAGCGCCCAGGCCTTGACCGGGTCCTTTTCGCGGACACGGATCTCGCGCCAGGCCTTGACCAGCTTGCCGCGCGCCATCGGGTATTTCACCCGGTTGGCGCTGTACAGGTACCAACTGTAGGACGCGCCGCGGGCGCAGCCGCGCGGTTCGTGGTTGGGCAGGTCGGGACGGGTGCGCGGATAGTCGGTCTGCTGGGTTTCCCAGGTCACCAGGCCGTTCTTGACGTAGATCTTCCAGCTGCAGGAACCGGTGCAGTTCACGCCGTGGGTGGAGCGCACGATCTTGTCGTGCGACCAACGGTTGCGGTAGGCATCTTCCCAACGACGGTTCTCGTGGGTCTTGATGCCGTGGCCGTGGCTGAATTCTTCCTTGGGTTGGCGGAAGAACATCAGCCGGTCGAGGAAATGGCTCATGAGTCTGACTCCTTAGCAGGGCATTTCGGCGTTCTTGCGGCTGTAGAACCACCAGGTGACGATCAGGCAGGTCGCATAGAACAGGATGAAGGCATACAGCGCGCCCACGGGCGAGCCCATGATGGCGATGGAAGTGCCGTAGCTCTTGGGAATGAAGAAGCCGCCGTAGGCGCCGATGGCTCCGGAGAAGCCCAGCACCGCCGCCGCTTCCTTGTTGGCGTTCTGCAGCACCTGATCACGGCTGACGGCCTTGTTGCCCTTGGCCATGCGCTCGTGCTGGGTGAGGAAGATCACCGGAATCATGCGGAAGGTGGAAGCGTTGCCGACACCGGTCAGCGCGAACAGGCAGAGGAAGGCGGCGAAGAAGCCCTGGAAATTGCCGCCGGTCAACACGCCGTCGACTTTCACCGGCATGAAGCTGATGACCGCGAACACCGCCAGCACCATGGCGACAAACACCCAGAAGGTGACGCGCGCGCCGCCCAGCTTGTCGGCGATGACGCCGCCGAGGGGGCGGGCGATGGCGCCGACCAGCGGACCGAGGAAGGCGATCTTGGTGGGGTCCACATCCGGGAACAGGCCCTTGATCAGCAGCGGGAAACCGGCGGAGAAACCGATGAAGGAACCGAAGGTGCCCAGGTACAGCCAGCACATCAGCCAATTGTGCTTGCGCTTGAAGATCACCGACTGCTCGGCGAAGGAGGCCTTGGCGGAGGCGATGTCATTCATGCCGAACCAGGCGGCGATGGCGGACAGCGCAATGAACGGCACCCAGATGAAACCCGCGTTTTGCAGGAAGACCGACTTCGACACGCCGTCCTTGACGATGGTTTGCGGATCACCGCCCAGCGCGCCGAACAGGCCCATGGTGATGACGATCGGCACGATGAACTGCATGGCCGACACGCCGAGGTTGCCCAGACCGGCGTTCATGCCGAGGGCGTAACCCTTCTGCGCCTTGGGGAAGAAGAAGTTGATGTTCGACATCGACGACGAGAAGTTGCCGCCGCCGAAGCCGCAGAGCAGCGCCAGCATCATCATCGTCGGGTACGAGGTGGTGGGGTCCTGCACCGCATAGCCGATGCCGATGGCGGGCAGCAGCAGCGAGGCGGTGGAAATGGCGGTCCAGCGGCGGCCGCCGAACACCGGCACCAGGAAGGAATAGAAGATCCGCAGCGTCGCCCCCGACAGCGCGGGCAGCGCGGTCAGCCAGAACAGCTGGTTCTTGTCGTACTTGAAACCGACATCGGGCAGTTTCACCACCACCATGCTCCACACCATCCACACGGCGAAGGCCAGCAGCAGGCAGGGAATGGAAATCCACAGGTTGCGGTTGGCAATGGACTTGCCGGTCTCGTTCCAGAAAGCCGGATTTTCCGGCTCCCACTTCTTCAGGACAGAAGACATAAGGCTTCTCCGTTAATTAAGAATCAGGCCGTAGCGTGCGGGGTTTGGGTTTCCGTCTTCATCACATCGATGCGGCGGACTTCGGTGAGGTAGTTCCAGGTCAGCGACACCCAGACGATCCCGTACATCAACATGAAGCAGGAGGTGCGGACACCGGTGAGATCCTGCAGGGCGCCGAACATGATCGGCAGCACGAAGCCGCCCAAGCCGCCGGCCAGGCCGACCACGCCGGACACGGCACCGATGTTGTGGCTGAACTCATCGCCGATGTACTTGAAGACGGAAGCCTTGCCGAAGGCCCAGGCCACGCCCATGACGAACATCAAGGCGGTGAAGAGATAGACGTTGAGGCCGAGGTGGAAGGTGGTGAAACCGTCAACGGTCTTGATGGTGAAATCGGTTTGCGGGTACGACAGCAGGAACAGGCAGACCCAGGACACCCACAGCACCCACCAGGTGACGTTGTGCGCGCCGAACTTGTCGGAAAGCCAGCCGCCCACGGCGCGCAGCACGCCGCCCGGCAGCGAGAAGCAGGCGGCCAGCAGCGCCGCGCTCTTCATGTTGAA
>DASUIM010000180.1:0-1054 GCA_036279775.1 Fluviicoccus sp.
TTTGTGCTGGCGGGAACGACCTGTCACTTCTTTGCGGTGCTGGGCTACGCCGGGTAGCCTTCCGGCGGGCGGCGGCGCATTCGCGATCCTGAAGTGGTACGATGCGCCCCCGATATCTTCCGTTACCTGTCCGGAACCCGCCCATGTCGCACTCCGCCCCCTCCGGCAACAGCGCCCGCCGCGTCCTGTTCGCCAGCCTGATCGGCACCACCATCGAGTTCTTCGATTTCTACATCTACGCCACGGCGGCGGTGCTGGTATTCCCGCACCTGTTCTTCCCGGCTTCCGATCCGGCCTCGGCGACGCTGCAATCACTGGCCACCTTCGCCATTGCCTTCTTCGCCCGTCCGGTCGGCTCGGCCTTCTTCGGGCATATGGGCGACCGCATCGGCCGCAAGGCGACGCTGATAGCCTCCCTGCTGACGATGGGCGTGTCCACGGTGATGATCGGCCTGCTGCCCGGCTATGACAGCATCGGCGTGCTGGCCCCGGCCTTGCTGGCGCTGTTCCGCTTCGGGCAGGGCTTCGGGCTGGGCGGCGAGTGGGGCGGGGCGGTGCTGCTGGCCACCGAGAACGCGCCGCCGGGCCGTCGCGCCTGGTATGGCATGTTCCCTCAGTTGGGCGCGCCGCTGGGCTTTGTCTGTTCCACCGGCATTTTCCTGATCCTGACGGAAGTGCTGAGCAACGAGCAGTTCCTTGACTACGGCTGGCGCATTCCCTTTGTTGCCAGCAGCGTGCTGGTGCTGATGGGCCTGTATGTGCGTCTGAAGCTGACCGAGACGCCGGTGTTCCGCAAGGCGCTGGAAACCGAGGCGCGGGTGCGCCTGCCGATCGCCGACGTGTTCCGCAAGCACGGCGGCCGTTTGCTGCTGGGCACTTTCATTGCCGTGCCGTCCTTCGCCATGTTCTACCTGATGACGGTGTTCACCCTGTCGTGGGGCACCACGCATCTGGGCTATACCCGCGCGGAATTCCTGCAGTTCCAGCTGATCGGCGTGATCTTTTTCGCCCTGACCATTCCCATGTCCGCCGTGCTGGCCGATCGTTACGGGCG
>DASUIM010000181.1:0-2600 GCA_036279775.1 Fluviicoccus sp.
GGCGTAGACCAGCAACCGGGTGCTGACCGCTTCTTCCAGATCCTGCCGCGCCAGCAGACGCAGGCGCTCGCCCAGCGCCACGAGCCGCTTGGCGGTGGCCGGGTCGACGTCGCTTTCCGCGATCAGGATCTCGGTTTCCACCAGCGGCGGCGGAAAGCCGAACTGCAAGGCCAGAAAACGCTGGCGGGTGGACGGCTTCAGGCTTTTCAGCGCGTTCTGGTAGCCGGGGTTATACGACACCACCAGCATGAAACCGGGCGGCGCTTCCAGCGTTTCGCCGGTGCGCTCGATGGGCAGGATGCGGCGGTCGTCGGTCAGCGGATGCAACACCACGGTGGTGTCCTTGCGCGCCTCGACGATCTCGTCCAGATAGCAGATGCCGCCGTCGCGCACGGCGCGGGTCAGCGGCCCGTCGCTCCAGCGCGTCTCGCCGCCGGTAATCAGGAAGCGTCCCACCAGATCGGCGGCGGACAGGTCGTCGTGGCAGGCGACGGTGGTCAGCGGCAGGCCCAGCCGCGCCGCCATGTGCGCCACGAAGCGGGTCTTGCCGCAGCCGGTGGGGCCCTTGATCAACAGGGGCAGGTGATTCTTGTAGGCATGGGTGAACAGCTCGCACTCGTCACCGACGGCGCGGTAGTAGGGAATGGCGGGAGTGAAGGGCGTGTTCATGGGAGAGTCCGTTGAGTTCAAGAAGTCCCCTCTCCCCCTAGGGGAGAGGGAGTTACAGCATCACGCCGCCTTCGTTTCCCCCTTGATGAAGAAACTGGCGACATACAGCACGAAGCCGAGCAGGAACACCAGGCCGGTGAACTCGCGCAGCCAGTAGAACACCATCACCTGGTCCTGGGTGGCCATGAACGACATCGGGGTGCTGGAGTAGCGTTGCAGCCACACCTGCAGGATGCCCGCGCCGGTCAGGAACAGGGTGATGAATACCATGGCGATGGTCATCAGCCAGAACGACCACATTTCCACCACCTGCGCCTTGTTGCTGTTGGCCTCGCGGCCGCGCATCAGGGGCATGGTGTAGCTGATCATGGTCAGCACCACCATCGCATAGGCGCCGTAGAACGCCATGTGACCGTGGGCGGCGGTGATCTGCGTGCCGTGGGTGTAGTAGTTCACCGGCGCCAGGGTATGCAGGAAGCCCCACACGCCCGCGCCCAGGAAGGCCATGACGCCGGTGCCCATCGCCCACAGGGTGGCGACCTTGTTGGGATGCTCGCGCTTGCGGCGGTTGACCATGTTGAAGGCGAACACCGTCATCATGAAGAACGGAATCGGTTCCATGGCCGAGAACACCGAACCCCAGACCTGCCAGTATTCCGGCGTGCCGATCCAGAAGTAGTGGTGGCCGGTACCGATAATGCCGGTCATCAGCGTGAAGGCGATGATCACGTACAGCCACTTCTCGATCACTTCGCGGTCAACGCCGGTCACCTTGATCAGCACGAAGGCCAGCATCGCCCCGAGGATCAGTTCCCAGACGCCTTCCACCCACAGATGGACGACCCACCACCACCAGAACTTGTCCTTGACCAGGTTGTCCGGGTTGACGAACGAGAACAGGAAGAACAGCGCCAGCCCCCACAGGCCCATCAGCATGATCAGGCTGATGCTGGTCTTGCGGCCGCCCAGCATGGTCATGGTCAGGTTGAAGAGGAAGCCCAGGCAGACAATGACAATGCCGACCTTGGTGACCAGCGGCTGCTCCAGGAACTCGCGTCCCATGGTGGCCAGCAGATCGTTGCCGGTCAGGCGCGCCAGTTCGGCATAAGGCACCAGCAGATAGCCGAGGATGGTCAGCGCGCCCGCCACCAGGAAGACCCAGAACAGGATTTTCGCCAGCAGGGGGCTGTACAGCTCACGCTCGGATTCTTCCGGCACCAGGTAATAACCCGCGCCCATGAAGCCGAACAGGATCCACACAATCAGCAGATTGGTGTGCACCATGCGGGCGACATTGAAGGGAATGGCGGGAAAGAGGAAATCGCCGATCACATACTGCAGGCCCATGATCAGGCCGAACAGTATCTGGCCCGCGAACAGGCCGATGGCGGCGGTAAAGTAGAGTTTGCTGACGGCTTGCGACGGATATTTCATAAGGTTTCTCCTTGCCTCAGCCTTCAATGTTGGGCGGCCAGTGGTTGGTGTTGATCCCGTTCGTGTATTTCAGGAACTCCACGAGATCGTCCAGCTGCTGGTCGGTGAAATTGAACTGGGGCATCTGGCGGCGACCCGGCACGCCGGTCGGCTGCGCCTTGATCCAGGCCTTGATGAAGTCCGGACCGCGCCGCGCATAGACATTGCCCAGCTCCGGCGCAAAGTACGCGCCCTCGCCCAGCAAGGTATGGCAACCGATGCAGTTGTTCACTTCCCAGAGCCGCTTGCCGCGGATCACCGATTCGCTTAACGCGTCGCGGTTGTCACGCTTGGGCAGTTTCTGGTGCGTGTCGAAGGTCAGCCCGAGAAACAACAGGAAGCAAAAAACCGCGCCCCCGTAAAAGATGTTGCGAGCCATGGCTTTGGTAAATCCGCTGCTCATAGGTCCTCCTGGGTATTTTCCGGCCGGAACGGCCACTCTTGATCCTAGAACCTTG
>DASUIM010000182.1:0-2113 GCA_036279775.1 Fluviicoccus sp.
AAATGGAATGGTTAAGCTGGATGAGTGATCCGCAGGCCTGGGTGTCGCTGGCGACCCTCACAATGCTGGAGATCGTGCTGGGTGTCGACAACATCATTTTCCTGACCATCCTGGTCAATAAGGTGCCGCCGGAACAGCGCCACAAGACCCGGCTGTTCGGCCTGGCGCTGGCGATGGGCACGCGCATCCTGCTGCTGCTGTCGCTGGCCTGGGTGATGCGTCTGACTGAACCGCTGGTGACCATTGCCGGTCACGGCATCAGCGGACGGGACCTGATCCTGATCGGCGGCGGCCTGTTCCTGTTATGGAAGGCGGCAACCGAAATCTATGACGAAGTCGAAGCCGAAGCGGAAGAAGATTCCGTGGTGGAAGCAGGCGATACCAAGCAGGCCGCCTTCGTGGCGGTGATCCTGCAAATCGCCGTGATCGACATCGTGTTCTCGCTGGATTCGGTCATTACGGCCGTCGGCCTGTCGCAGCATCTGCCGGTGATGGTGCTGGCGATTGTGATTGCCGTTGGCGTGATGATGTTCGCCGCCAAGGCGATCGGTGATTTTGTCGATGAGCACCCGTCGATCAAGATGCTGGCGCTGTCCTTCCTGGTGGTGGTTGGTACGGTGCTGGTCGCGGACGGCATGGGCTTCCATGTGCCGAAGGGCTACATCTACTTCGCCATGGCGTTCTCGCTGGCGGTGGAAGCGCTGAACATCCGCATGCGCAAGAAAAAGAAGGTCCTGGTCTAAGGAGCTTCGGCCGTAAACAGGAAAGGGGCGCATCATGCGCCCCTTTCTTTTGCCCGGCAGTCCGGTCAGACCGGCTCGACCTTGACCTTGCGCACCCGCTTGGCCTTGGCGGGCGGATTGGCCAGGCTGACCTTGACCGGAATGCCGTTCAGGGCGGCGGTGCCGCTGAGGCTGTCCAGCCATTGCTCGTCGGTGATGTCATTCATGCTGACCCCCGCCCGGCCCTCGGCGATGCTGAGCTGGGTGCCTTCGCGATGATGCCCGAAACCGTGCGGGATGCTGATCACGCCCGGCATGATGTCTTCGCACAACTCCACCGGAATGACGATGTCGCCGACCCGTGAGGTGACGCGCAGATCCTCCCCTTCCTGCACCTTCAACGCTGCCGCATCGGCCGGATTGACCATCACCGTGCAACGGTTCTTGCCCTTCACCAGCGGCAGGCTGTTGTGCAGCCAGGAGTTGTTGCTGCGGATATGGCGGCGGCCGATCAGCAGCATCTCGCCCTTCTTCGGCTTGCCGCCCTGCGGCATTTCCTGACGGGCGCGCTCCAGTTCGGGCAGGTAGATATGCGGGGCCAGCAGCACCTTGCCGTCCGGGGTGCAGATGCGCTGCTTCAGGCCCGGTTCCAGCGGCCCCAGATCAAGGCCGTGAGGATTATCCTTGAGCATGGCGACGCTGAGGCCGATGGCCTTGCCGCTGACGGGCGTCGCCAGTTGCAACTGGCGGAACTGCCGCGCCAGTTTGCGCGCGGGCGGCAGCTTTTCCAGCAATTGCAGCAAGGTGCTGCTGAGACCGTGCAGGGCGTTACCGGCGCGATGACCGTAGGGGCCGGACTGCAGCATCAGGTCAAGAATGCCTTCCGGGCCGTTCAGGCGGTCAACCACCTGTTTCACCCGTTTCCAGACCGCCTTTTCCATCGGGGTGTTGGCGTTGAGGCGCGCCGACAACTCCAGCAGGATCTGCCAGTCATGGCGGGTGTTTTCCGCCGGCTCCATCAACGCCGGGGAGTACTTGGCGACGTTGCGCACGGCAATGGTGTTGAACAGAAGATCGTAATGCCCGTGTTCCAGCGGCCCGGTCGGCGGCAGGATGATGTGGGCGTGACGGGTCGTTTCGTTGAGGTAGAAGTCGATCGACACCATGAAGTCCAGCCCGCCCAGCGCCTCTTCCAGCTGACGGCCGTTCGGCGTCGACAGCACCGGATTGCCGGCGTGGGTGATCAGGCCGCGAATCTGGCCCTGCCCCGGCGTCAGCATTTCTTCCGCCATCACCGCCACCGGCAGCTCGCCGTTGAATTCCGGCAGGCCGCGCACGCGCGACCGGTAACGGTTGAAGCTGCCGCGCAAGGCGGGCGAGGACGAGGTCAG
>DASUIM010000183.1:0-3291 GCA_036279775.1 Fluviicoccus sp.
AACCAGTCCAGCGGGTGGCGGGGGTTGAGCATGGCGTTGCCGCTCCATAATTACATTTTGTAAGTTTCTGTCTGTAAGTTACTCTCGGGCCAGCCGTCTCGCAAGGGTTGATGATGAAAAAAGAATCTGTTTCCGGCCGCCAGCGCATGAGCGCCGCCGACCGGCGTGCGCAGTTGCTGGACGCCACGCGCCGGGTGGCGGATGCCGAGGGTTTCGGTGCGGTGACCATCGAGCGCATCGCCGCCGAATGCGGGGTGACGCGGACCTTGATCTACCAGCAGTTCACCAGCCTGGACGGGTTGCTGGAGGCCTTGGTGGACCGGGAATTCGCGCGCGCCAGCCACGCCTTCCTGCGGGCGGTGATGCCGTCGTCGCCGGACCAGCAGGACCGCTTCATGGCGGCGATGGCGGGAGTGCTGCGGGCGGTGGATGAGGATCCGGCCACCTGGCGGATGTTCCTGATGCCCTCGGAGGGCGGGCCGCCCGGCCTGTACGAGAAGCTGGCGCAGGGCCAGGCGCTGACCCGGCAGTATTTCACGGCGCTGTTCGCTTCGCTCAGCCCGGAGACGCGCCTGCACGCCAGCCCCGATCCCGAGCTGACCATCCACCTGATGCATGTGATCGGCGACGAACTGGTGCGGCTGCGGCTGCGCGATCCGCAGGCCTATACCGTCGAGCGGCTGCTGGCGCAGTTCCGCTGGATTGCCGGGGAGGCGCTGGGGCGGGCGTCGTGAGCGCTCAGCGTTCGCGCACCAGGACGGACTCCGCCGGGTCGCGGGGATTGATGTAGACGGTGACTTCATTGCCGTAGGCGTAGGGGCGCGCCATTTCCTGCAATGCTTTCCGGCTGTAGGGCATGGCGCCGTAATGATAGCGGCTGCCGGTGTAGGTTTTGCCGTCCACCTGGTACCGGTAGCGCAGTTGCCACTGATAGCGGAATTTGCGGAGCTCATCGTTGTTGGGCAGGGTCAGCTGGTCAGCACCCTTCAGGACCACTTCCGACCATTCGATGCGGCCGGGCACCGGTTCCCAGTCCCGGCTCTGGATGCCCTTGCGGTGATTCACCAGCAGGATCACCGCCGCCACTACAACCACGATGATTTTCCAGAAGGGGCTGAGTTGGTTCCAGGGAGTGTGACGCATGCGGAAATACCTTCCTGTGGTGGCGTGCGTATTCTAGCCGGGCACTGTCGGCCCCGCGAGCCTCAGGCTGGCCCTTTCAGGTCCTGGTAGGCCACGCGCGGCATTTCAAAACGCTGGTCGGTGCGGCAGTAATAGGCGGGCGAGCCCATGCGTCCGATCGGGGTAAAGCCGGGAACATCCACCCCGGCGGCCAGCAGGTCGTCGGCCACGTTCATCATCACCACTTCCCCGATCAGCAGCGTCGAGTTGCCCAGCGGTTGCGCGCTGTGCAGGCGGCATTCCAGGCTGGCGCGCGCTTCCGCCACCAGCGGCGCGCGCAGGCATTGCGACGGGGCGGCGTGCAGCCCGGCGGCGGCCAGTTCGCTTTCATTGGCGGGAAAATCGGTGGCGGAAATGTTCATGGCGCGGATCAGGTCTTCCGTCACCAGGTTCACCACGAATTCGCCGTTGTCGAGGATGTTGCGGGCGGTGTCCTTCAGGCTGCCGTCATCGCGCGCGCCGACGCTGATCAGTACATACAGCGGGTCGCTGCTGACAATGTTGAAGAAACTGTACGGCGCCAGGTTGATGATGCCGTCGCGGCCGAGGGTGGAGACCCAGGCGATGGGGCGGGGCACCACCAGGCTGGCGGCCAGGCGGTAGTTGTCGCCGTGGCTCTGGTCGCGGGGATTGATGTGTTTCATGGCAGTGACCGGGTTCTCGGGGTGGGGACTATAAGGCAGCTTGCGCCCGTTGTCAGGATGGCGCGGCGGCGCTGACAGGCGTGCGCCGGATTTTTTCCACGGGGAAGCCCTGCCGGGCGGCCCGTTGCAGGATTTGCCGGTAAACGGCCTCGTCCAGCACGGGTTGGCGCGACAGGATCCACAGGTAGTCGGTGCCGGCCATGGACACGGCGGCGTGGCTGTAATCCTCGGCCAGGTCGACCACCCAGTAATCGGCCTTCAGCAGCGGCACCAGGCTCAGCCAGCGGTTTTCCGGGCGCACCAGCCAGCGTGCGCCGGAAGGGTCCTGCAGCCGGGCGCGCGCCTTCAGGCTGTAGGTTTCGCCACCGGCCTTGCGGCAGCTGTTGGTGATGAGGATGCTGTCGGTCCCTACCGGGCGGTATTCGGCGCGGACATCGGCCGCGCAGGCCTTCTGGAAGGTGTTGGGTATGCGGGCGATTTCGAACCAGTGGCCGCTGTAGCGCGCCAGGTCCACCTGCGGCACCGGGCGGGGCAGGGCGGCGGCGGGCAGCGACAGCAGGGCCAGGGTCAGCAGACGCAACAGGACCATGACGGGCACTCCGGTGACGTTATGCCCGGTACTGTAGGCGGGTCTGCGCAAAGGTCAACTGTACAGTACAAAAGCCTGACAGTGACCGGGTCGGCGCTTACAGCACCACCGCCACGTCCGGCAGTTCGTTCGGGCGGGCTTCACTGTCGGGGAAATGCTGTTGCAGCAGGGCGTTGACGGCGCGGATGCCCGCTGTCACCGCCGTTTCGGGGTCGCTGGCGCGGAATCCGGCTTCCATCTGCTGGCAGATGGCCTCCCAGCCGGTGTTGCCGACGCGGGCGTGGATGCCCCGGTCGGCAATGATTTCCACGGCGTGGTCGGCCAGCAGCACATAGACCAGCACGCCGTTGCGGTCATGGGTGTCCCAGATGCGCAGCAGCGAGAATACGTCCAGCGCCCGCTGGGCCGGTGAAAGGCCCGCGCGCAGCGCGGCATGATCCAGCGCGCCTTCCACGGCGAAACGGACTTCACCGCCGTGCACCGCCTCACCTTCGCGGATGGCCTGTTCGATGGCCTGCAGCCGTGATGGCGGGAAGGCGCGGTTGACTTGCCAGCGGCCTGTCGCCATGTGCCGGAACCAGCGTTGCAGATTCATGTTCACCATCTCCCCGACGCGCCGCCGCCGCCAAAACCGCCGCCACCGCCACCAAAGCCGCCCCCCCCGAAACCGCCCCCGCCCATGCCGCTGCGATGGCCGTAACGGCTGCCGGAACTGAAGTCGCCGAACAGCGCGAAGACCCCGGCGGCGACCCCGGCAATCAGCGCCACCGGCAGCATGCCGGTCATCAGCCAGGCCAGCCCGCCGACCAGTCCGCCCGCCACCAGCGCGCCGAACAGGTTGCCGAAGATGACGCGGAAGAAGCCGCCGACCACCAT